>NZ_QHHV01000420.1:0-2991 GCF_003947245.1 Actinoplanes sp. ATCC 53533
GTCATCGACTCGGTGGCTGCGCTCGTGCCGCGCGCCGAGATCGAGGGCGAGATGGGTGACAGCCACGTCGGTCTGCAGGCCCGCCTGATGAGCCAGGCGCTGCGTAAGATCACCGGCATCCTGAACAATTCCGGAACGACCGCGATCTTCATCAACCAGCTCCGCGAGAAGATCGGCGTCATGTTCGGCTCGCCCGAGACCACGACCGGTGGCCGGGCGCTGAAGTTCTACTCGTCGGTGCGCCTCGACGTGCGCCGCATCGAGAGCCTCAAGGACGGCACGGACGTGGTCGGCAACCGCACCCGCGTCAAGGTCGTGAAGAACAAGGTCGCCGCGCCGTTCAAGCAGGCCGAATTCGACATCATGTATGGCAAGGGCATCTCCCGTGAGGGCTCCCTGATCGACGTCGGCGTCGAGCAGAGCATCGTCCGCAAGTCCGGTGCCTGGTATACGTACGACGGTGACCAGCTGGGTCAGGGCAAGGAGAAGGCGCGCGAGTTCCTGAAGGAGAACCCGGACGTCGCGGCCGAGATCGAGAAGAAGATCCTGGAGAAGCTCGGCGTGGGCCAGACCACCGGCGACGCCGCCGGCGGCCCGGAGTTGCCCCCCGTCGACTTCTGACAGATGCGAACGTCGACGCCACCATCTGTGGAACCCGGCCCACCCGGGCCGGGTTCACCCCGTCCGTCGAAGGCGGACGCCACCAACCGATCCGATGCCCGCCCGGTCGACGCTCCGGGCGTCCGGATGGCTGGTGGATTGGTCGCCGTGACGATCGTCGCGCGCGCGGATGCCGCACCTGCCGAGGCCGCCCGGGCCCGGGCTTGGGCCGACCTCGATCGGGCCAAGGGTGACGAACGTGCCAGCGGTCGGCCGACCGCCACAGCGATCGTCGGTAAGAGGCCGTTGGCGGAGCCTTCGCCCGCCGGCGAGCCCGGATCCGTGCTCGTATCAGGGCGGGGCTGAGGTCATGGCCGGTCGACGTGGCGCGAGGTCCGGACGAGGCTGGGATGCGATCCCGCCCCGCCCGGCGCAGGATGATCCTTCTGGTGGCGAGCTCCGGCCCGACGAGCCGGAACGCGGCAACGTCGCGGGCCGGCGCCGCCGGAGCTCGCCGGAGGGTTCCTCGTCCGGCGCCTTTGGCGCATCCGGCAGCCGTGACTTCGGCAGCGGCGGACGCTCCCGGATAGGCAACGGCGAGCGTGCCGGAAGGGGCGCCGCCGAGCGGCCGCCTGAGCCGCCACGCAGCGAGTCCGAGGTGGCGCGCGACATCTGCCTCCGGCAGCTTGCCGTGCGGCCACGCACGCGTGCCGAGTTGGCGAAGACGCTGGCCCGCAAGGAGATCTCCGAAGAGGTGATCGCCGAGGTCCTCGACCGCTACGACGAGGTCGGGATCATCGACGACGCCGCCTTCGCGCGAATGTGGGTGTCGACCCGGCACCAGGGCCGCGGACTGGCCCGCCGAGCCCTCGCCAACGAGTTGCGTCAGCACGGCGTGGAGCCCGACGTGGCCACCGAGGCCCTGGAAACGCTGGACGACGAGGAGGAGGCGACCACGGCGCGCGCCCTGGTCGATCGCAAGCTGCGCTCCGCCCGGGGCACTCCCGATCAGGTGTTTCGCCGGCTCGTAGGCATGCTGGCCCGCAAGGGCTATCCGGCCGGCGTAGCAATCCAGGCGGTGAAGGAGGCGCTTGCCGCACGCGACGAGGAAGCCGCGGCCTTCGCCGACCAGATCGACGCGGATGCCCTCGCGGACGAAGCGACCGACCTGCTTTCCTGAGCGCCGCCAACTTCCTCTTCCGGGCACCGCCAGCTCTCTCGTCTGAGTGCCACCGACCTTCTCGTCTGAGAGTTGCCGGCTTCCTCGTCTGAGTGCCACCGACCTTCTCGTCTGAGAGTTGCCGCCTCTTCTTCGGAGCGCCACCGACTCTCTGCGTTCCACCTACGACACGCCGAACTCATGCCTATCGCGACGCGATTGCGTGATGGTTCTCGGCCGCCTGACGTAGCGCAGTGTCATTGGTCGGTAATCGTTTGTCGTACTTCCGAGGGTGCGGATTTCGCAGGGCTTAGTCGCGGATCCGAACCGGGCGTAGAGCTCTGGCTCGGTGTGGAAAGCGATGGTCACTCTCTGCTCCACGGCCGATGCTCTGGTTGTCGGTGACGACTCGCCGCATCGGGTTAGCAGGTCACTTCTTTCCGGGCCGCCAGGACGCTGCTGACTGCAACACATGGCTGGTCACGGGTGGCACGACGGGCGGCCCGAGGTGGCCGGCACGCATCTGGGCGCCAGCGTGTGAATGCCGCGCGTGGCCGCATTCGTCGGTCCATGTGAGCTGTAGGTCACATCTATTGGGTGCGTCCTCGACGAGCTTGCCTAGCCACGTGTGGACAGTTTCTTGTCGCCCGTAGGCGGGCGCTGGACCGTCCTCGCGAATGCCGATCGGGCCGGGTGTCCGACTTCTGCCATATTGTCAACCGTGGATAGAAATCGACGCTGGATTGCCGGTATGTTGCAGCCCGGACTACGAGGGCCGCCGTCCATTGCGGATGGCGGCCCTGCCAAGTACGGGGAGGAAAATGAAGACGAATCGACTCGCACGCCATCGCGGCGTGCGTGCTGCGGCTCGATGGGGCGTCATCATCATCGGCGCCGTCGGTGTGGCTGCCCTCGCGGGTGCCAGCGCCGCCAATGCCTCGACCGTCACGGACTCCATGCGAGGCGTCCTCGTGCTCACCGAGCCGGCTGCCGCGGGAGAAGAGGGCACAACCGCGGACGAGGATGACCCGGACGACCCGGGCGGCGGCGGAGGCGGCGAGGACCCGGGCGACCCCGGTGAGGACCCGGGCGGTGAAGATCCGGGTGGAGAGGACCCCGGTGGTGAAGACCCGGGCGGTGAGGACCCCGGTGGTGAAGACCCGGGTGGTGAAGACCCCGGTGGCGAGGATCCGGGTGGCGAGGATCCGGGCGGCGAGGATCCGGGTGGAGAG
>NZ_QHHV01000421.1:0-4548 GCF_003947245.1 Actinoplanes sp. ATCC 53533
GACCGGTGGTTCGTGGACGAGACGTACGTCAAGGTCAACGGGGTGTGGCGTTACGTCTACCGGGCCGTTGACCAGTATGGGCAGGTCATCGACGTGCTGGTCTCGATGCGCCGCGACGCCCAGGCCGCGCGCCGATTCTTCCGCCGGGCGCTGGCCACGCTGAAGGTGATGCCGAGCGAGGTCGTCACCGACGCGGCGCCGGTTTACCCAGCCGTGCTCGACGAATTGATCCCGTCTGCATGGCACCACGTCGAGCGCTATGCCAACAACCGGATCGAAGCCGATCACGGCCAGCTCAAGCACCGACTGCGACCGATGCGCGGCCTACGAACTGACCGCACCGCCGGCGTCGTCATCGCCGGACACGCCTTCATGCAGAATCTTCGGCGCGGTCACTACGAGATCGGCCTGGAGGTCCCGCCCGCCCTGCGGGTCGCAGCGGCGTTTGCCGAACTCGCCCGAGCGATCTGATCGGACCACCCCGACGACGGGTTCAGCCTGCCGCCAGGCGCGACGACGCAACAGAGCCCCCGCACAAACGCTCCGCTACCATCGAGGTCATCGACCAGCGCGAACGCGTGCTAGGTAAGGGCCGGTTCGGCACCGACAGCGACGGCTATCAGGCCATGCTGGTCGCCGGCCGTGAGCACACCGAACGGATCTGGGCGGTCGAGGGCTGCAACGGCATCGGCCGGCACGTCGCCCAGCGCCTGGTCGCCGACGGCGAGACCGTCCTCGACGTGCCCGCGAAACTGTCCGCCCGGGCCCGGGTCTTCTCCACCGGCCAAGGACGCAAGACCGACCCGGTCGACGCCCACAGCGTCGCCGTCGTCGCCCTGCGAACCCCCGGCCTGCGGCAGGTCACCGTCGACGACACCACCGTGGCATTGCGACTGCTGGTAGACCGCCGCGACCAACTCGGCCGGGCCCGCACCGAGATCGTCTCCCGGCTGCACCACCTGCTGCTCGAACTGCTCCCCGGTGGGGCGAAGAAGTTCCTGTCCGCCCAGCAGGCCCGCGCGCTGCTCAACACCGTGCGGCCACGCGACGTGGTCGGCAAGACCCGCCGCTGGCCGGCCTCCGAACTGATCCACGAACTCGTCACCATCGACAAGAAGATCAAAGTCGCGAACGCCGAGCTGACCGAACTGGTCGCCTCGACCGGCAGCCGGCTGCAAGAGCTGCACGGCATCGGCCCGTCCGGCGCCGCCCGCCTCATCGGCGACATCGCCGACATCGGCCGTTTCACCAGCCGCGGCCACTTCGCCTCCTGGAACGGCACCGCACCCATCGACGCGTCCTCCGGCGACCAGAACCGGCACCGCCTGTCCCGGGCCGGGAACCGGCGTATCAACGCCGGTGCTGCACATCATGGCCGTCGTCCAGCTCCGTAACGACACCGAAGGACGCCGCTACTACCGGCGCAAACTCGCCGAAGGCAAAACCACCATGGAAGCCATGCGCGCCCTGAAACGACGGCTCTCCGACGTCGTCTACCGGCAGATGGCCGCTGACGCCAAGCGGCTCGGGACGGGCCCGGGAGGACAAGCGGGGGCGACTCTGCAATCCAGCGCGGCCGACCCAAACCCCAAGATCGACACTTCGGAGAAGTCACTTCCCGGACCCACCGAAGACCACCTTAGAGCACCATTTCTCGCCACCTCTTGACACAGAGGGGTGCCATGACAGTGAGAGTGGTGTTTCGGCGTAGTCGAATCGTCCGCTTGTAGGAAATCGGGGTCTTGGCTCATGGGGAGCGCGTTGGGAGCACGGGCGCTGACTGGATCACGTTGTTGAGATCGGCTCAGGTGCCGGCGGTGTAGGGAGCAACCTGCTCCTCGCCGTCCACGATGTTTGCCCTGTTCGGAGGTCATCCTCAGCGATGGTGGGGAGCACTGCCACGATGAAATCGTGCTGTTCAGCGTGGGTGGTGCGGCGCTGCTCCCAAAACCGACGATCGGACCGGGAGCAGTCGGGGTTGAAATCAGCAGCGCCGAACAGCACCGAACGGCGTTCAGCAGCGTCGGGCGACGGCGACTGAGCTGCACTGATCTGTATTCTTGCTGGTCAGCGGCCTGATCGGACTACGTTCACACCGGAGAGGTCACTGGTTCGATCCCAGTATCGCCCACCATCGTTTGCGCAGCTCAACGGCTCGTTACCGAACCTCGGTAACGAGCCTTCCGCGTCTTGCTCCTTACGTGGGGAGCAAGACGGGAGCACAAGATCATCTTTGCCCGTCCGGCTTGGTAACGCTCGTCGGTATGACCGCCGGTACGGCGGTCTGCTCTTGCCGGCGACCGACGGCTGATCGGGTTGCGGTGCCCCATGCTCCTGTCTGCCTGGCGGCGGTGAGGTCTCCCGGATGTCAGGAGGGGTCTTCGGGCCAGCCGGTCGGGGGTTACCAGTGGCCGCCGTGGTCGAGCCATCGGTGGTGGAGGTTGTCGAGTAGCCGGCTGGTCATGGTGGGGGTGGCGTGGGTGTAGACGCCGCGGATGCCGGGGATGGCGTGGCCGAGCCGGTGGGCTTGCAACGCTTCGGGGGTGTGGTCTTCGTCCATCCAGGTGCGGTGGCGGTGGCGTAGGTCGTGAAAGTGCATGCCGGCGCCGATGGGCGGCCAGTTGCGATCGGGATGGCCGTCGCAGGCGGGCGCCAGTGGCGGTTGTTGTAGTCGGTGCGCCAGAGCCACCGGCCGGACGGGGTGCGGCCGAGGTTTTCGGTGGGCCGAGAACTTGGTGGCCGGCGACTTCGTGGAGTGCTCCGGTGGTTGTTGAGATGTGCGGGGTGGCGTTGTTGAGGTGGGGGTTGCTCCGAGCGAGGGCGGCGAGTTCGCTGATCCGCATGCCGGTGTAGGTGGCGGCGATCACCAGCATGCGGGTGATGGTGTCGGGCATCCGCGCGCACAGGTGGGTGGACAGGTCCCGGGCGAAGGCTTTGACGTCCTGGCGGGTGATGGTGTCGATACGTTGGTTGCCGAAGGCGGGCAGGATGTGCGTGCGGAGCATGCTTCGGTAGCGGGCCATGGTGGAGTCGGCGGCGAGGTGGGCGGGTAGCCAGGTGGTGACCCAGTCGTCGAGCCGGGGAGCCGGCAGCAGCGGAAAGTGGTGCCGGACGGTTCGGGTGGCGGTGTTCAGCCGGGCGGCGTGCTCGGCGGCGTCGTCTCGGCTGGTGTAGGTGCTGTCGGTGACGATGTGACCGGACCGCCGGTAGCGGACCCGGTAGTGGCCGCCGTGCTCTTCCACCCAGGCCATGACTGCCTCCCCGACAGCGAAACTGTGACCCTTGCCGGGGTTGGTCGTAGGCGATTGTGCGCGGCGTTGCGGCCAGGCGTGCGACCTTCCGCTTCCAGCGAACCGCGAGCGACGCCGACCTGTACCGCCAAGCCAGTGGTGGCGTACTCGCAAGCGTTCCGGGCAGTGCAGTCCGGGGTGTGGGCGCCCGCAGCGGCGCCATGTGGCGCGGGCGGCCCCCGACCTCGATGCGCCGCCGCACCCCTCACAGAGGCCCGTTATCGCCAGCGGGCCGGCCAAACGCGGGAGGGGCCGAAGAACCCGGTGGACACGGCCTCTCCCCAAGAACGCACCTCCAGTTCGGCGCGTCGTGGATCCGACTTGTGGCCGCACGCGCGTCGTAGCCAAGACAGAAACCGTCAAAAATCATGATCAGGCGCACTGCTTTGCCGAGAACAGTGCATCCAATCGCAGTCAAGCTACCCCCGCGGAGCCTCTTTAGAAACTTCTAACTGCATATCGAATCTGCTGGGAAGTGTCAACGAACTCCCTTAGCGCCGTCACCACTCCGTCGCATTCGCAGAGTGCTGCATATATCATAACGAAGATGTCGACTTCAATTGATGTCTCTTCCCTGGGGGAGAAGTTTCGTAATCCGGCCATTGCATCGAGGGCAGACATTCTATTGAAAACGTCAGCTTGTCTGCTTGGGACGTCAGCCAAAGCGGCGCCAAAGTTTTCGAGTACAGCTGGAAACCAGGAATTCAACTCACTTGCAACCAGTGCATTGAGGAGTCGAGAGAAATTCTCTTCGAGGACGGGATCGATCCACGAGAAACCGGCTTCGAGCACTCTCGCTCGTACTGTGCCGGTGAAGAATTCCCACTGCGCTCGAACATGGCCGAGGTTCGCTCTGAATTTTGATCGATCTTCTAGGATTGAGTTCCACTCGCCAGCCGCCTCTTGGATGGCATTGAGCATGCTTTCAATCTCTTCCCTGGTGAACGCATAGCGCTCGTTTTGAGTGCTGAGGCCAGTTAGACTGTCTGGGGCGCCGAACAACGAGAATGCATGTTTGGTCAGCGCCTTCATCTGCATCACGGCAGATGAGAGGCGATCGATGGCTTGGTACGCACTCGGCGGAGACCCGGTGTTGTTGGCTCCGGTTGCGGCAACCGCGACAGCCCATAATTCTTGCCCGGTACGCACCGCGAGCCGTTGAGCGCCGGCTCGTTCCACGCGGTTCGCTTGATCCATGGCCAACCGTTGGAGCACAACGAGGGCGAACGGGATGCCAAAGAAGGCTCCGGCCAGGGTC
>NZ_QHHV01000422.1:0-2438 GCF_003947245.1 Actinoplanes sp. ATCC 53533
TCGGCCCTCACCTGCGCGATCCAACGAGTCATCGACGACCTGGAGACSSCCCAGCAATACGCCGCGTTCAGCAACAGCCCGTAGGAAGTTGAAGTCGATCAGGTCGGCGGCGGCTCGATATCGCACTCCGCGCGAACGCCGCGCCGGACGTCCAGGGTCTCGGGATGCTCCGGGCCGAGCCGGGCGCTGAGCGCTGCCACGGCCGCCGCAAGGTCCTCTCTGCCTCGTTCCGTCTCGCCGTCGGCGATCAGGTCGAACGCCGCGTTGACGGCGCAGAGCAGGGTGTACGGGTGGTCGAGACCCCGCGAACTGCGGGAGATGTTCAGGGTCTCAGTGGACAAGCGGCGGGCGCCGGCGTGGTCGTGCGCCAGCGCCAAGTCGTTGGCGAGATTGTTCGCCGCGCACAGCGTGTATCCGTGCTCGGCGCCGATCCTCTCGACCATCACCCGATGGGTCGTTTCGTCCAACTGCCGCGCGCCGTCGAGATCACCGAGCGCACGAAGAATCACGGCGACGTTGATGGCCGCCGTGAGATACAGCGGGTGTTGGTCGCCGAACGTGCGCCCGTACCGAGACAGGGCGTCAGTGGCCAGTGAGCGGGCCTCGCGGAGTTGGCCGACCACGCGCAGCGTGTTCGCGTAGGTCATGGTCGCCGCGAGCGAGTGCTCGTGGTCGGCGCGGTAGCGTGCCGAGCAGTCTCGGTAGTTCTCCCGAGCCTCGTGCAGTGCTTCGGCGTACTGCCCGGTCTTGCGCAGCGCTATCGCCAGTGTGCGTGCGGCCCAGAGGATATGCGGGTGCTTCGGGTTGCGCATGACACGTCGGAAGGGTGGTAGCACCCGCCGTTGTAGCGCGAGCGCTTCGTCGTAACGGCCGAGTCCGTACAGGTCACGAGCGAGATTCGACTGGGCGAAGAGGAGATGCCGGTTTTGCTCGGAAACCGTCTCCTCCCAGGCGCGCACGATCGCTTCATCGATGCTGTAGGCCTCGGTGAAGCGGCTCAGCATCCGGAGGTTGACGGCGAGGTTGCCGCGGATGTTCAGCGTTTCCGGATCGGCAGCACTGAAGACCGACTCAGCGCGTTGAACGGTGTCGGTGTCGAGCTCCAAGGCCTTTTCGAGATCCCCGGCCACCCGCCGCAAGGGAGTGACCGTCTTGGCGGACAACAGCGTGTGCTCGTGGTTCGGTCCGAAACGTTCGCTGTTTTGAAACCGCAGCAATGTGTTTTCAGCCAGCTCCTGTGCCCGCTCGTTGATGCCCAGCGACAGCAGCGCGTTGGCGAGGTGTCGGCTCGCCAGCAGCGTCAGCTCGCCGTCCGGCCCGATGTCGGGAGCGTCGGACGGCTCCGCCCAGACGCCGAGGGCCTCCTCGCCGAGCCGGCGGGATCCCTCGTAGTCGCCGATCACCCACAGGTAACGAATCTGGTCGAGGACGACTCGGCGGCCGTCCTCGAAGTCGGCGTGGATCAGGCCGGCGGGCTGCACATGCGGGCCTACTTCCGCATGCGTGCGGCTCGTTTGCTCGTCGTCGGGAAAACCCGGATTGGCGGCCGCCAGGAGGCGTTGCACGTTGGACCGGCTCTGCACCGTCTGTTCCGGGGTCAGCTCGTCGCGCATCACCAGCTGGAAGAGGCGGTGCACCTGGATGCGGCTCTCCGCGTCGACCTTGGCGAGGCCGTACTTGCGCAGGTCGCGGACCGTGCGACCGAGCGGGATGGGATCGCGCAAGGCGGGTCCGAGCGGCGCCGAGAGCCCGGCGTCCTTGCCGCGACGCAGCAAGTCGACAGAGATCGGCTCGGCGCCGAAGAACGCGAACATCTCCAACAGCTGGCCCGCCGCCGGCGCGTCGCGGATCAGCCGCTGGTAGGCGAGCTTGACCAGCGCCGCGATGGTCGTGGGGTATGCCGTGGGGTTGCCCTCGTTGAGCAGCTCGCTCAGGTGTTCGTCGAGGAGCTCGAGATATTCCGGGACCGGCATGCCCGTCGCGGTCTGCCAGGAGGCAGCCTGGTCGAGGGCGAGCGGGAGGTCGCCGAGTCGCTCCGCGAGGCGGTCCGCGTCGGCGAATGAGATGTCGGTGCCGCGCTTGCGGACCAGCGTCACGCTCTCCTGGCGTTCGAAGATGTTGACCTCGATGGCGCCCCAGACGTTTGACCACGTCTGGTTTCGGGAGGTGAGGATGACGTGTCCGCCGCTCGAGGGAATCAGCGACGAGATGTCGTCGGGCTCCGTCGCATTGTCGTAGACCAGCAGCCAGCGCAGGCTGGTCGAGCTCAGGGCGTCGATCACCAGGGAGGACGCCTGCATCAGGTCCTCGGTTACCGGCACACCGAGGACGCGGCCCAGGTCGACCAGGGACTGCAGGACGAGGGACTGCTGCTCGGACGGGATCCACCAGACCAGGTCGTAGCGGTCGGCGAAACGGTAGGCGTATTCCACCGCGAG
>NZ_QHHV01000423.1:0-3096 GCF_003947245.1 Actinoplanes sp. ATCC 53533
CGCCAAGCCGCACCACCCAAGCCGAGGCCGCACCACCGAGCCGCACCGCCGGCCAGGCCGCACTACCGAGCCGCACGTCAGGCCGAGGCCGCACGACCACGCCGCGCCGTCAGGCCGAGGCCGCACCACCACGCCGCACCACCGAGCCGCACGTCAGGCCGCACCGCCAAGCCGAGGCCGCACTGCCAGGCCGCACCACCAAGCCGCACTGCCAGGCCGGCACCGCCAAGCCGCACTGCCAGCCCGCACTGTGCCGGCCCACACAGCCGGCCCGTGGCCAATAAAGCCGCGCCGAGGCTGTGGCAAACGCGCAAGCCCTCGAAACATCCCGGCCGCTGACCCAACTAGGCAATTTTGGCGGCGCTCAAATCCGCGGCGCATCCCGCGTAGGTCGAGGCGATGGGTCGGCCCTGACCGGGCCCCGCGCAGCACCCCTCGCCCGCCTCTGCCCATCGTCCACAGGCTTACGAAGCACCTCGAAATCGTCCCCGACGCGACGGCGAGGAGCCCGACGAGGAGCCCGACGAGGAGCCCGCCAACGACGCACGGCGCTCGAGTTATCCCCACCTCGTTCGTGTCAACGTCGGAACGGCACCGGATCGTGCCAACGTTATCCACAGAAGTTCACAGGCGTTCACAGGTAGTTATCCCCAGCAGTGGACAACCGGCGGAGCCGTCGCCCACAGATGTGGATGAAGCCTGGGGAAATCGATGTGGACAGACACTGAGCGTCACCAAGTTGCCCACAGCCTGTGGACGCGTGTGGATTTCCTGTTGAAGGTTCTGGGGACGACGGGTCGGTAGCGTCTCTGCGTTATCCCCAGACCTGGGCACAAACCCGGTGGATAACCGGTGGACAGACGGTGGACAACGGTGGACAACCTCGGCCGCGTCGACGACTGTGGACGCAGACCGGGGTTTGTACCCTGGTTTCCCACATGTGAATCACCGGTGGATAACCCTCTGACCAGCGCAAACGTGAGTTCTCCACACTATGCACAGGACCGATGAAGACGACTATGTCTTCTCCATGGAAAACAAAAAGCAATCATCAGCGTTGGGGAAGGTGTGGATGAGTCGCTTGCCGGCCCGAACCACTCCCGACTTACTTCACAGCACCGGGGTCGGGCGCACGCGGCGCCGACCCGCGCCATAGAGTTCAGTGGGCGCCATCAGCACATCCGATGCTGGGTCGCCAAGGCAGAGTGACGCGGAGGGCATGGCATGAAGTTCCGGGTGGAGCGAGACGCACTCGCCGACGCCGTGGCGTGGACGGCAAAGAGCCTGCCGAGCCGCCCGTCGGTGCCGGTGCTCGCCGGCGTCATGTTGCGGGTGACCGACGGCAGGCTGCACGTCTCCGGCTTCGACTACGAGGTCTCCAGTCAGGTGAGTGTGGAGGTGCAGGCCGACGCCGACGGCGCCGCCCTGGTCTCCGGCCGCCTGCTCGCCGAGATCACCAAGGCGCTGCCGAACAAGCCGGCGGACATCGCCGCTGTCGGTGCGCATCTCGAGCTCGTCTGTGGCAGCGCGCGCTTCACGCTGCCGACGATGCCGGTCGAGGACTATCCGACGCTGCCGGAGATGCCGTCCAGCGCCGGCAAGGTCGACGCGCAGACGTTCGCCTCCGCCGTCCAGCAGGTCGCCATCGCGGCCGGCCGGGACGAGACGCTGCCGATGATGACCGGCGTGCGCATCGAGCTGAACGGCTCGTCGATGGCGATGCTCGCCACCGACCGCTACCGGCTCGCCATGCGCGAGCTGCAGTGGAGTCCCGACGACCCGGAGATCAGCCTGAACGCGCTGGTCCCGGCGAAGACTCTGAACGACACCGCCAAGACGATGGGCCCGCTGGGCGGCGAGGTCACCCTGGCGCTGGCCCAGGGCAACGCCGGCGAGGGCATGATCGGTTTCGCGGGCGGCACCCGGCGTACGACGAGCCGGCTGCTCGACGGCGCCAACTACCCGCCGGTCCGCTCGCTCTTCCCGGCCAGCCACAACGCCGAGGCCCGGGTGAGCGTCTCCGCGCTCGTCGAGGTGGTCCGCCGGGTCGCCCTGGTCGCCGAGCGCACGACCCCGGTGCTGCTGAGCTTCGGCGAGGACGGCCTCGTCGTCGAGGCCGGTGGCACGGAGGAGGCCCGGGCCAGCGAGGCCATGGAGGCCGCCTTCACCGGCGAGTCCCTGACGATCGGCTTCAACCCGCAATATCTGATCGACGGATTGCAGAACCTCGGCGCGCAGACGGCCGTACTCTCGTTCGTCGACGCGTTCAAGCCCGCTGTGATCTCCCCCGCAGCAGAAGACGGCGAAATCGTGCCGGGTTACCGCTATCTGATCATGCCGATCCGGGTAACCCGCTGATACTGGGCGGAAGAACCACTCATCTAGGGGGAACACCATGCAGCTCGGCCTTATCGGTCTCGGCCGGATGGGCGGCAACATGCGCGAGCGGATTCGCTCCGCCGGGCACGAGGTCGTCGGCTACGATCGCAATCCGGACATCTCAGACGTCGCCAGCATCGCCGAACTGGTCGAGAAGCTCGCCGCACCGCGGGTGGTCTGGACGATGGTGCCGGCCGGCACCATCACCGAGAGCACGATCGACGAGCTGGGCGGGTTGCTGTCCGCCGGGGACGTCATCATCGACGGCGGAAACTCCAAGTTCACCGACGACAAGCCGCGTGCCGACCGGCTCGCGCCCAAGGGCGTCGGCTACCTGGACTGCGGCGTCTCCGGCGGCATCTGGGGTAACCAGAACGGCTACGCGTTGATGGTCGGTGGTTCCGAGGAGAACGTCGCCACCTGCATGCCCATCTTCGAGGCGCTCAAGCCGGCCGGTCCGTACGGCTTCGTGCACGCCGGCCCGGTCGGTGCCGGCCACTACACCAAGATGGTCCACAACGGCATCGAGTACGGCATGATGCAGGCCCTCGCCGAAGGCTGGGAGCTGCTCGAGGCTTCGGAATACGTCGACAACGTGCCTGGTGCGATCAAGAGCTGGCGCGAGGGCAGCGTCGTCAAGTCCTGGCTGCTCGACCTGTTCGACCGGGCGCTGGACGGTGATCCCGAGCTGGCCAAGCTCAAGGGCTACGCCGAGGA
>NZ_QHHV01000424.1:0-3241 GCF_003947245.1 Actinoplanes sp. ATCC 53533
CTGGGCGATCCGCTGGCCGTGGGGGTCGTACGCGGTGGATGCCGCGAGCGCCGACAGGTCGCCGGCCGAGTCGAACGAGGCGACCACGTCGTCGTGCTCGTCGGAGACCGTGATCCGGGTGTTGTTCTCGCTGTCCTCGACCGCGAGCAGCTCACCGGACGGGCCGCGGGCGAACTGCTCGGAGCCGTCGTTCACCGGGTCCGGTTCGAACCCGGCGTACACGAAGCCCTTGCCCGCCCGGTTGACCACCCGGTTGAGCCCGTCGTAGACGTACGCCTGGCCCTCCGCGCTGACCAGGCGGTCGAACGCGTCGAAGGAGTACGTCTCGGCGAGCCCGGAACTGGTCCGGGTCGTCATCGTCCCGCGCGGCGTGTACGCGTACGTGTAGTCGCTGTCGCTGAGCAGCCGGTTGCGCTCGTCGTACGTGGCCGTCTTCGCCCCGGCCTTGGTCCGGTTGCCGGAGTCGTCCCACTCGTAGCCGACGGTGCCGGAGTTGGACGTCCAGGACGTCAGCCGGCCCGCGTCGTCGTACCCGTAGGTGTTGTTGCCGGCGCCCGCGGTGCCGGCGGTGTCCTTGCCGATCAGGTGGTCGTCGACGTCGTAGCGGTAGGCGATCTTCGCCACCTCGGCGTTCGCGCTGTTCCTCAGCGTGTCCGAGGAGAGCCGGCCCAGGTCGTCGTAGCCGTAGGTGCGGACCCGGCCGGCGCCGTAGTCCACCTTCTCCATCAGGCCGGCCGCGGTGTAGCCGAGCTTCTGGGTGACGCCCGACGCGGCGTCGAGCATCGTGTCGATGCGACCGGACTTGTAGCCGAAGGTCGCCGTGCCGACCGTGTCGGTGCGGGTGGTGACCTGACCGTCGGTGTTGTAGGCGAAGCTGGCGGTGCCGGACTGGCCGTCCGCGCTCAACAGGTTGCCGCGGTCGTCGTAGGTGTAGCTGTTCGAGTTGGTGCCCGTGGTGACGGCCGTGATCCGGTCCTCGAGGTCGTACGTCATGCCCCGGTTGACCGCGTTGCCCGCTCCGCTGCCGTTCTCGCCGATCAGGCGGTTCGACGCGTCGTAGGTGCGGTCCCGCACCACCCCGCCGGGCGCCGTCAGGCGGTCGGCGTTGCCGTTGAGGTCGTAGCCGACGGTCCAGGTGCGGTCGCCGAGCGCCGGGTGCGCCGTGGTCGGCGGCTCGATCACCGTCTCCGGCAGGCCCAGGCTGTTGACGGTGTAGTACGTGGACAGGCCGCGACCGTCGGTGTACCGGGTGCGGTTGCCCGCCGCGTCGTAGCCGAACGAGGTGGTGATGGTCTCGGTGGCGCTCTTGGGCTCGACCTGCTGGATCAGCTGGTCGAGCGCGTTGTACGCGAACGAGACCGTCTTGTTCAGCGCGTTCGTGCGGGTCTTGACGTTGCCGTTCTCGTCATAGGTGAACGTCTCGCGCCGCAGCGTGCTGTTGGCCGGACTGAGATCGGACTCGGCGGTGATCTGACCGAAGCCGTCGTAGTCGCGGCGGGTGGAGCGGCCGGCGCCGTCGGTGTCCCGGACGGTGTTACCGAACGCGTCGTAGCCGTACCGGGTGGTGACCAGGGCCGGATCGGTCTTGGTGAGCACCTCCCCGATCTTGTTGTAGGTCATCGTCGTGACCAGGCCGCTCGGCGACTTCGTCTCCACGACGTTGTTGGCGTCGTCGTACTTCATCGTGGTGGTGAAGGTGTTCGCCAGCGGCTTGCGCTCGAACGACGTCGCCGTGACCTGACGATCGAGATCGTCATACGTCGCCTCGCTGCGGACGCCGGTCGCGCTCACCGTGGACAGCATCTTGCCGGTCCGCGTGTACGTGATCTTGGTGACCGCGCGTTCGCCGTTGGTGGCGCCGGGCTCATCCCGCTCCACGACCCGGTTGAGCCGGTCGTACTTGACGCGCGTCACGCTGCCGCGGGCGTCGGTGGTCTCGACCACGTTGCCGAGCGCGTCGTACGTCGTCTTGGTGATCGGCGAGGCGCCGGACGTCGGCGCGGCGGCCGGGGTGTACATCGGGCCGGTCACCTCGACCACGCGACCCATCCGGTCGTACCGGCTGCGCGCGACGTTGCCGAGCGCGTCGCGGCTGGCCACGACCTCGCCGAAGGCGTTGTAGCCGGTGGTCACCGTCGGGTTGGTCGCGGTGGCCGCGGCGCCCCCGCTCTCCACCTGGACGCGCGGAGCGATCGTCTGGATCCGGTCGCCGTTCTCGTCGTACCGGTGGGTCGTGGTGAACGCGGCCTTGTCGGCCCCCGCGACGTTGCCGCGCGGCTCGGTGCTGGTCAGCACCTGGCCCCGGCTGTCGTACGTGTAGGACGTGGTGCGCACCTGGCTGCCGTCGATGACCTTCTCGGCCTCGAGCTGGCCCTTGGCGTTGTAGGTGTTGGTCGTCTGGAGCTTCAGGCCGGCTTCGATGGGCCAGGGCACGTTGACCGGCGTGCCGGTCTGCACGGTGGACTTGACGTTGCCCACGGTGTCGTAGGTGAAGGCGGTGCTGCGGTTCAGGCCACCCGGATCGAACGTCGTCACGGCGTTGCGCCCCAACGGGTTGACGTCGTTGGTGACCACCTTGAGGCCGTTGTTGGTGGCCTGCCGCGTCAGGTTGCCTGCGGCGTCGTAGGTGTTCTCCTGCATCACATAGTCGCGCTTGGTGCCGTCCGGGTTGCGGAAGTCCTTGAGCACGATCTTGGCGAGCAGGTCGTCGCCGAGGTAGGTGTATTCCAGCCGCCGGCCCATCGCGTCGACCTGGGCCGCCATCCGGCCGCCGTAGTCGTAGGCGTATGAGGTCAGCACGACGTAGCCGAGCTTCTCGTCCTGCGGCCTGCCGCCGTCCGGGTCGCCGCGCCAGTCGTAGAGGCGCACCTCGGCGAGGTCGTTGCGGGCGGTGAAGGCGTACTCGTAGTGGTTGCCGTTGCCGTCCACCACGGACGTCCGGTTGCCGAACTGGTCGTAGCCCTCGGTCTGCTCGTCACCGACCGGGTTGACCGTGCGGACCTGGCGGTTGAACTCGTCGTACTCGATGGTGGTGACCCGCTCGGGCTCGCCGGCGTCCAGCGCGTCCTTGACCACCGTCTTGACGACGTTGCCGTCCACGTCATAGGTGTTCGCGGTGACGGCCTGGTGCTTGCTGCCGTCCACCGCGTTGGTGGTCACCGGGCCGGTGGTGGTCAGCAGCCGGCCCATGTCGTCGTACGTGTACGTGGTGACCACGCCGTCCGGGTACGAGTCGGACTTC
>NZ_QHHV01000425.1:0-2875 GCF_003947245.1 Actinoplanes sp. ATCC 53533
GTAGAGGTTCTCGTGCTCCCAGCTGCGCTGGTTGTCGTCCACGACAGAGGTAGCCGGGCTCGTGCCCATGATGTGGGTGCCGGCCAGGTGGTTGCCGCCGAGGATCCGGTAGCCCTCGCCCTCGAACTCCACGTACCCGTACTCGGACGGGTCGTAGTTCGTGTGGTCCTCCGCCCCGAGTTGGTCGAACAGCTGCCGCGACAGGCGACGGGCGAAGGCCGCGCCGCGCATCGTGTAGTCGGGGACCTTGAACGAGATCACCGGGCGCATGTTGCCCAGCTGGTCGCGGTAGCGGGGGTCGACGGTGACGCGGTTCTCCGGCTCCGGCAGCACCTCGATCATGTGGGCGAAGAGCAGTTGCTTGCTGACCTGGTCGACCAGGGACCGGCGCAGGTCGAAGCCGTACCGGTGCTCCTCGACCAGTCTGGTCAGATCGCTGACCGGGGCGCCGGTGGGCCAGCCCCAGCCGTCGTTGTGGATGTCGGTGCTGAAGCTGGCCTGACCACGCCGGAACCGGCCGCCGCGCAGGTCGACGATGCCCGAGGTGCAGTTCGTCCCCCGCATCGTTCCCGCGATCTCGGGGAGCAGGGCCCAGGTGAGCAGGTAGGCGTGGTCCATCAGATTGCGACCGACGAGGTCGCTGCGGTTCTGCAATCCGGAGGCGAGCATGAGCCGCGCGTTCTCGATCGCGTTGGTCGCCAGCACGTAGGTGCGCCCACGGGCGAATCCGGTCTCGTACTCGGTGGAGTTCGGATCGCGGTAGTGCCGGAACTCGATCTGCGTGACCCGGCCGGTCTCCGGGTCGGTGTGTACCTGGTAGGCCACGGCCTGGGCCAGGAGGTCGACGTCCCGGGCCAGAGCCTTGGCCAGGGTCTTGCCGGCGTGGTATTTGGCCTGCACCGGGCAGAGCGGCACGCAGTTGTTGTTGCCCTGGCAGCGCTGGCCCTCCTCGACCTGGGTGGTGCTGACCGCACCCACCGGCCTGAATCCCTGCCCGTGGTCGTAGGCGGGGTTCGGAATGCCGTTGCGCCCCTGGGGGAACGGGCGCACCTTGAGCGTGAAATCCTCGTCGTCCAGCTGCACCCGGGTGCCGTCGACCCCCTTGGCCACGACCTGGTCGAGGTAGGACTGTGGCAGGCCCCGCATCGGATACACGTAGCCCGGCGGGTAGCTGAGGCCGAGGTACTGCTGGTCCTCGACGTCGGCCGAGACCCCGATCTCGCGCTCGGCCTCACGGTAGAGCGGCTCCAGCTCGGCGTACCCCAGCGGCCATTTCGGGCCGTGCCCGTACCGCTCGGAAAGCTCGAAGTCCTCCGGCAGCATCCGCAGGATCTTCGCCTCCCAGTGCAAGGTCGTGCCGCCGAGCACCCGGGTGTAGGTGGTATCGGTGGAGTGCGGGCCGTTCTGCACCAGATACCCGTCCGTGTTGGGCACGCCGGGCTGGAGCGGGCGGGCGTCGGTGCTGCGGGGCATCGGGACGGGAGCGATGACCGGGTACGGCGACTGGTTGTCCTTGCTCGCCGCGGCGTAGAAGTCGTTCAGGTAGTCCTCGTAGCCCTTGATGGTCAGGTCGTTGGACGGGGCCGCTTCGAGGATGAGCACCGAACGGCCCTCGCGGCTGAGGCGGTCGGCGATGATCGCGCCGCTGATTCCGGCCCCGACGATGACGACGTCGTAGACCCTGTTGGCGGCAGCTGCCGGGCTGGTGCGGGCGCTGGCCCCTTCGGGAAAGATCACGGGATTTCCTTCGTAGGTGATGAAATCAGCCCTGTACGGTCAGTCCTGTCTTGGCCCGGACGGCCGAGAGGTAGGCGGCGTAGCTCCAGGTCAGGTTGCTCACGCTGCGGCAATAGCCGGTGGTGCGGTCGAACTGCTCGCTGAGTTCGAGGTTGTCGCTGTGGTAGGTGACTGCTTGGAGCATCTGGTCGGCGGCCTGCTCCAGCGCGGCGGCCGCGTCCCGCGCGGGAGTGTCCGCGGCGACGCCGATCTGGGCGAAGAACGGCGCAGAGAGGTCGTCGTAGGGCAGGGATCCCGTGCTCTGCACCCCGTCCGCCAGCCGGTAGTACAGCTCCGCGAAGTTGCAGGTGGCCAGGGCCCAGGGGTGACCACCCTGGACGGGATTCGACACGTCACCGTCGTAGCTGTCGCCCGGATAGCGCCCCAGCATCGGCCCGATACCGAGCTGCTGATCGGCCAGGTTCACCGGGTAGACCGCGGGCGAAGCCGGGTCCGACCAGTGCTTACGGAGTTCGGCGGCGGTGGCGAGCAGGCGGGTGTCGGTCAGTGGCAGGTCCCCGTAGATCGCCGCGATGACGATGTCGATGTTCGGGTCGTAACCCGGGCCGGCCGGGTCGGTGGGAGGCTGGGCGTCGCCGATGAGGCTGAGATAGCGGGTTCCGTCCCAGTGCGAGGTCAGGGCGCTCCGCAGCCAGTCGGCCGCTTCCCGACATCCGGCGGGCACGGTGACGCCGATCGTGTTGGTCGAGATCTCACGGAAGCAGCGCAGCTGCACGGCCCGGGCGAAGAACGAGTAGCCGGAGTGCTCTTCCCACACGTTGGTGGTCTGCTGTTGGTAGGCCCCGATGAGGAAGTCGAGGTTGCGGCCGATCACCTGACGTGCGAGATCCCGCGTCGGCTCATCCAGTTGGGTGAAGGCCCGCAGGACAGCCAGGGTCTGCAGGGCCGGCCCGTCGTTCTGCTCCGTCCACGGGCGTGAGTTTCCCTCGATGGTGAAGCAGGCGTGGGCGAGCGTCGGTATGGCGTTGCCCTGGCAGATCGCGGCGAACCGGACGTAGTCCTCCAGCGGTTCGACGCCGGAGGCCGGCTTGGCCGGCATGCCGGACGCGACCAGTTCCATCGCCGTGATCGCCGCGTC
>NZ_QHHV01000426.1:0-3721 GCF_003947245.1 Actinoplanes sp. ATCC 53533
GTTGGGGGGTGATGAGCGGCGGTGGTTGGTGGAGTTGGCGGCGGGTGCGGTGGTGGAGGTGGGGGATGGGTGTGCGTTGCCGGGGTGGTTCGAGGAGCGGGTGCGGTTGTGTCCGGATGCGGTGGCGGTGGTGTGTGGTGGGGAGGTGGTGTCGTTCGGTGAGTTGAATGTGCGGGCTAATCGGTTGGCGTGGTGGTTGCGGTCGAGGGGGGTGGGTGCGGAGTCGTTGGTGGGGTTGTTCCTGGATCGGGGTGTGGAGTTGGTGGTGGCGGTGTTGGGGGTGTTGAAGGCGGGGGTGCGTATGTGCCGTTGGATCCGGGGTATCCGGCGGATCGGGTGGCGTTCATGGTGGCGGATTCGCGGCCGGGGGTGGTGTTGACCCGGGCGGGGGTGGTGGATCGGTTGCCGGTGGGTGTGTCGGGTGTGGTGTTGGAGGATGTGGTCGGGGAGTTGGCCGGGTGTCGGGTTGATGATCCGGTGGGGGTGGTCGGGCCGGACAATCTGGCGTATGTGATCTATACGTCGGGTTCCACCGGGCGGCCGAAAGGCGCCGCCGTCACCCACCGCGGCCTCGGCATCGTGGCCGCCGCCCAGCAGCGCCTGTTCGGGCTCACGGCCGACGACCGGGTCCTCCAGTTCGCCTCGCCCAGTTTCGACGCGTCGCTGTTCGAGCTGTTGATGGGCCTGGCCAGCGGCGCGCGGTTGTACATACCGACGGCCGCCGACCGCGCGCCGGCCGACCTGGTCGACTTCCTGGCCGCGGCCGAGATCACCACGGTCACGCTGCCGCCGTCGCTGCTGGCGTCGCTGCCCGACGACGTGTCCCTGCCGGCCCTGCGCCTGGTGACCGTCGCCGGCGAGGCCTGCCCGCCCGGGTTGGTGGCGCGGTGGCGCCGGCCCGGGCGCCGGTTCGTCAACCTCTACGGCCCGACCGAGGCCACCATCTGGTCGACCAGCCATCCGGTGACGGACGGGTCGATCGACCGCACCGTCCCGATCGGCCGGCCGATACCGGGCGTGTCGACGTGGGTCCTGGATCAGGCCATGCGGCTGGTGCCGATCGGCGTCGCCGGTGAGTTGTACGTCGGTGGCGGCGTGCTTGCCCTCGGATATCTGGGTCGACCCGACCTGACCGCCGAACGCTTCGTGCCCGACCCGTACGCCGAGACCGCCGGCACCCGCCTCTACCGCACCGGGGATCTGGCCCGCTGGACCGACGACGGCACCCTGGAGTTTCTGGGCCGGGCCGACGAACAGGTCAAGGTGCGCGGCTATCGCATCGAGCCGGGCGAGATCTCGGCGGTGTTGACCACCCACCCGGCCGTCCGTGAGGCGCTCGTGGTGGCCCGGCCGGCACCGTCCGGCCCGGACGAGCTGGTCGCCTACGTCGTCGGCGCGTCGATCGACCCGGTGGAGCTGCGGGCGCACTGCGCGCGGTCGCTGCCCGAGCACATGCTGCCCGCCTCGATCGTCGTGCTCGACCGGCTGCCGCTCGGCCCCACCGGAAAGGTCGACCGCCGCGCCCTGCCCGCGCCGACCGCGGCGGGTGCGGGGGGCGCCTTCGTCGCGCCCCGGGGGCCGCTGGAGGAGGCGCTGGCCGAACTCTGGACGGAGGTGCTCGGCCGGCCGGTCGGCGCCTTCGACGACTTCTTCAAGGTGGGCGGCCACTCCCTGGCCGCGACGCGGGTGATCACCCGGGTCCGGCGTGACTTCGCCATCCAGGTGCCCGTCCGCGCCCTCTTCGAGTCTCCCCGGCTCGCCGACTTCGCCGCCGCCCTCGTCGCCCTCGAGGTCGAGACCGAGAACGGAACTGACTGAGATGACAACGTTCCACATCACCGACGGACCGACCACGGCGGACGCCACCGCGGCCACCGATGAGGCCACCACCGCGGCGGCCTCGCTGGCGACGGAGCGGCTGCTGCGCCGCCGGCTCGCCCGCCGGGGCGGCGACGAGGGGACGGCCCCGGCCGGTGTCGTGCCCCGCCGGTCGGGCCGGGCGCCGCTGTCGCCCGGCCAGGAGGCGATGTGGCTGGCCGAGCGGCTCGACCCGGGTGCGGCCGCCAACAACTACTGCTTTGTGAACCGGCTCCGCGGCCGACTCGACCCGGCGGCGCTGAACCAGGCATTGACCGAGGTGCACCGCCGCCACGAGGTGCTGCGGACCATCTTCGGCTGGTCGGACGGTGAAGCGGTGCAGGCGGTGCAGCCGGTCGAGCCGGTGCTGGCCGGGGTGGTCGACCTGTCCGGCCACCCCGATCCGCTGGCCCGGGCCTACGAACTCGCGCGCGACCTCCGTGACCGGCCGTACCGGCTCGACGGCGAGCCGGGCGTCCGGTGGCAGCTGATGGCATTGGGCACCGACGACCATGTGCTGGTGCAGTGCATGCACCACGTGGTGGCCGACGGCTGGTCGGAGGCGGTGCTGAATCGCGAACTCTCCACGTTGTACGCGGACTTCCGGGCGGGTGGGCGGTCGACCCTGCCCGAGCTGACAGTGCAGTACGGCGACGTCGCGGCCTGGCAACGGGAGCGGCTTGCCGACGGTTCGCTGCTGCCCCAGCTGACCTACTGGCATGACCAGCTGGCCGGCGCGCCGGCGGTGCTCCGGCTGCCGGTCGACCGCCCGGCGCCGGCCGCCGGCGACGCCAGTGGTGCGACCCTGACCCGGGGCATCCCGGCCCACCTGGTCGAAGCGCTGGCCCGGCTGGGCCAGGCCGAGGGGGCCTCCCTGTTCATGGTGCTGGCCGCGGCGTTCGCCACCCTGCTGAGCCGCTACAGCGGGCAGGAGGAGCTGGTGATCGGGACGCCGATCGCCGGCCGGAACCGCCCGGAGTTCGAGTCGCTGGTCGGGTTCTTCGTCAACACGGTGGCCCTGCGGGTCGACCTGTCCGGCCGGCCGACGTTCCGCGAGCTGCTGCGGCGGGTGCGGGAGGTCACCCTCGACGCCTACACCAACCAGGAGGTGCCGTTCGAACGGGTCGTCGCCGACCTGCGGCCCGACCGTGAACCCGGCCGCCAGCCATTGGTCCAGGCGCGTATCCAGCTCCACAACCCGCCCGAGGAGAGCCTGGATCTGGCTGGTCTGCGGGTCACCCGCGAGCAGCTCATGGTCGACGCGGCCGGGCTGGACCTGTCGCTGTCGCTGATTCCGGACGGATCGGAGCTGCGCGGGTACTGGCAGTACCGGACGGCTCTGCTGGATGACTCCACTGTGGAGCGGATGCAGGGGCATTTCGCGGCGTTGTTGGAGTCGGTGGTGGTGGGGGCGGATGTGGCGGTGTCGGAGTTGGGTTTGTTGGGGGGTGATGAGCGGCGGTGGTTGGTGGAGTTGGCGGCGGGTGCGGTGGTGGAGGTGGGGGATGGGTGTGCGTTGCCGGGGTGGTTCGAGGAGCGGGTGCGGTTGTGTCCGGATGCGGTGGCGGTGGTGTGTGGTGGGGAGGTGGTGTCGTTCGGTGAGTTGAATGTGCGGGCTAATCGGTTGGCGTGGTGGTTGCGGTCGAGGGGGGTGGGTGCGGAGTCGTTGGTGGGGTTGTTCCTGGATCGGGGTGTGGAGTTGGTGGTGGCGGTGTTGGGGGTGTTGAAGGCGGGGGTGCGTATGTGCCGTTGGATCCGGGGTATCCGGGCGGAGTCGGGTGGCGTTCATGGTGGCGGATTCGCGGCCGGGGGTGGTGTTGACCCGGGCGGGGTGGTGGATCGGTTGCCGGTGGGTGTGGTCGGG
>NZ_QHHV01000427.1:0-1821 GCF_003947245.1 Actinoplanes sp. ATCC 53533
GATACAAACCGATCACGTCGGCGACCTTCTCCGCGAACGCCGGATCCTTCGACAGCTTGAACGTGCCCTGCCGGTAAGGCTGCAACCCGTTGTCCCGCCACAGATTCGCCACGTAATGCCAGGACACCGCCACACCCTCGACCCGCTTCACATACGCGGCCATCTCCCGGCTCGACCAGTGCGACAACCCCGTCTCGACCGGCGGCGACATCCGGGACAACGCCAGGATCCGCCCGCGTACCCAGGCCGGCACCTGCTCACGCGGCGCGGCATGAGAGCCGTCCTCCAAACCGGCCAGACCATCACCGGCGTACCGGGCCACCCACCGATCCACCGTCGGCAACGACACCCCGGCCAACTCGGCCACGTCCTTACGCCGACGGCCCTCGGCCATCCACAACACGATCCGCGCCCGGGTCGCGACCACCGCCGGCACATCCCGGCTGTTCAGCACCGCCCGCAACTCCGCAGCCCGCTCCTCGTCCAGCATCACACCAGGATCAACGAACCAGTCACATAACGCAACCAGCATCACGAGACACTAGGGGTCAGCTTGCGATGAGGCAGCCGTGTTCTGAGCGCTAAACGCGCACCTTGAGTGCGATGTTGTCGATCGCGGCGTCGGCGATGCGGTGCAGTGTCTTCGTGTCGACCGCCGCCTTCGCCAGCGCCTCGAGCCCGCGATGCGTGGTGACGATCAGCCCGCCGAGCGCCTCGGCGTCGGCGGCCGGGTCCACGTGTCCGGCGCGCTGCGCCTGCTCGACAAGTTGCCGGCAGCTGTCGAGCAGCCTTTCGTACGTCGCGAGCGACCGGGTCGCAACGGCTTCGTTCTCCCATGCCAGCTCGGCCGTGGCCTTGGCCAGCAGGCAGCCAAGCCGGTCCACATCGCCCTCCGGCATGCGGAGCCAGGCCCGGAGGCGATCGAGTGAGCGACGCTCTGTGGCGGAACCCGCCAAGCCGGCATTCATTCGTAGCGGCAGAGGTGCGAGTGCGAACCAGGTCCAGCGGATTGTCATGGCGTGGCAGCTCCTGAAGGACTGGCGAGCTGCATCTTTGCGCCGGGGCGGCCCCGAAGGGTCACATCACGCCGCCGCCCCGCCGGCCGTTGACATCAGTTGCACGACTAGATGACTAGTGACTATAGTCGTGGGTGTGGCAATCGCTCTCGTCGGGATCCACGAGGTCTTTCTCCGATTCGGCGCCGTCGGTTGGCAACGTGCCGACCAGATCGCGGTCGCACTGGCTTCCCTCGACCACTGGCCAGACTCGCGCAGGGTCGTTTCCGCAGTTCCTGGGCGTCGGCGCCGCCATGCCGACCGCCATGCGTGTGGCTGCCGCTGCGGCACCGAGGACCCATCGTTGTCGAGGTACCGGTTCGGGTGGGCCATGGGTCGTCGATCGCTGCCCAGCGCCTACCGCAGCCGGCTGGTGCAGGGACAGTATGCCCGGCACACGGCGGACCCGCGGAGCGTCACCACCGACCAATCGGACACGGTTACGCGATTGGTGTTCACGGCGCAGGTAGCCGTAGAATCCTCCTTTAGTTCCGTCTCGCCTTCCTGCGGAAGGACGTCGTTGATGACCAAGCCGAACATCGATACGACCAAGCCGAGCAGTGCCCGGGTCTGGAACTACATCCTGGGTGGCAGGGACAACTTCGAAATCGACCGCATGGTCGGCGATCAGGTCCGCGCGTCGTTTCCGGCCATCGTGGAGGTGGCACACGAGCAGCGCAAGTTTCTCGTGCGTGCGGTTACGCATCTCGTCGGCGTCGGGATTCGACAGTTCTTGGACATCGGTACCGGCCTGCCCACCGCCAAC
>NZ_QHHV01000428.1:0-1862 GCF_003947245.1 Actinoplanes sp. ATCC 53533
GCCGGCCGGCCGAATACATCACCGTGTCGGCCGCGATCTTCTTGCCGCTCTTGAGGATGCAGAGCGCGGCGGTCTGGTGGCGCTCGACGGCGGCCACCTCCTCGCCGAACCGGAACGTCACCGAGAGGTCGCGCAGGTGGTACTTCAGCGATTCGATGATCTCCTCGTCGCAGAAGTCGAGCATCTTGTCCCGCCGCTCGACGACGGTGACCTTGGTGCCGAGGGCGGCAAACATGGAGGCGTACTCCATGCCGATCACCCCGGCGCCGACCACGACCATGCTGCGCGGCACCTTGTCCAGGTTGATCACGCCGTCCGAGTCGACGATCGTCCGGTCGTCGAAGTCGACGCTGTCCGGCCGGGCCGGCCGGGTGCCCGCGGCGATAATGATCTTGTCGGCGGTGACCTTGGTGTCGCGTCCGCTGCCGTCGTCGATCGAGAGGGAGTGCGCGTCGGTGAAGTGGCCGGTGCCGGTGAGCATCGCGATGTGGTTGCGGGCCAGCTGGTTGCGGATGACATCGGTCTGCCGGGTGATCACGTGCGAGGTCCGCGCGGCCAGGTCACTGACCGTGATCTGCTCCTTGACGCGGTAGCTGCTGCCGTACAGGTCGCGCTGGCTCAGGCCGGTCAGGTAGAGCACGGCCTCGCGCAGAGTCTTGGAAGGCACTGTGCCGGTGTTGATGCACACCCCGCCGAGCATGTCGCGGCGGTCGACGATGGCGACCCGCCGGCCCAGCTTGGCGGCGGCGATGGCCGCCTTCTGACCGCTGGGCCCGGAGCCCAGCACCAACAGGTCGTAGTCATACACGGATCCCAGCGTGACAGGATCCTCCGGGCTGCGCCCGCGCTATTGCGCGTTTTCGCACATGACCTTGATCGGGATATCGATCTCCGGCGCGTGGCCGGGGGGCCAGGGCGACCCGTAGAGCTCGGCGCACATGACCACGGTCATCCACGGCACCCACGGCCCGCGCAGCATGATCGGCTGGGCGCCCTGGAAGTAGAGGTTCACCGACCAGTCGAGCGGGTTGGGCTGAATCATGATCAACGAGCGAAAATCGTACGCCACGCCGCCGAGCAGCAGCCGCTGACTGGTGACGACCACGGCCTGCCGGTCGCCGTCGCGCCAGCCGTCCCGGGTCTCGGTGCTGTGCTCGGTGAAGAACAGCCCGCCGCTGGCGAAGATGCTGCTCGAATAGTCCACCGTCTTGGAGAAATACGCGGAGACGTCGACGAGGAACGAGCCGTACTGCTTCTCGCCGGCCTGCAGCTCCACCGTCGGCGCCACGCCGGCCGGGTGACCGCCGCGCTGCACATGCCGGACCAGCATGGACATGGAACGCCAGCCGGCGTCCGTCTGCTCGGCGTTGTAGGCCCGGGCGGGCACTTTGGATAGATCTGAATTCACCAGCAGAGAGTCCCACGCCGAAACGAGCGACCACCAGCGAGTTCGCTCTGCCGAGAGCTGAATTGTCCGGAGCGCGAAGATCAGCTGGCCGAACGTCCGTCACCCGCGCGCCGGTGCGCCGGCGTGTCAAGGTTGATCATTTGTCCTGTTTAGTCTCCGGAATGTCCCAGTCCCCGGGCGGCGCGGCGCAGGAACTCGGCATTCGTGGCCGTGGCCTTGAGGTGCTCGAGCAGCTGCTGCAGGCTCTGCTTGCGGTCCTGACCGGTGAGCGCCCGGCGGAGTTGGTGCATCAGGGCAAGCTCGGTCGGCGCCACCAGCGTCTCGTCGTGCCGGGTGCCCGAACCGGTGACGTCGATCGCCGGGAAGAGCCGGGACTCGGCCAGCGACCGGTCCAGCTTGAGCTCGGCGTTGCCGGTGCTCTTGAACTCCTCGAAGATGACGGTGTCCATCGCGG
>NZ_QHHV01000429.1:0-1910 GCF_003947245.1 Actinoplanes sp. ATCC 53533
GGCGAGAAGCTCAAGCCGGTCAAGGCGTTCAGGCCCGACGTCGCCGCCGCGGCCCAGGACGTCATGCAGAAGATTCCCAGAATCAACGGCATCGGGCTCGCTGACGGCCGCAAGGCGATCGGCAAGACCGGCACCTGGGAATTCACCGGCAAGGGCAAGAAGGACGGCCAGAACGGTGACGCCTGGATGGTCGGCGGCACCAAGGAGATCGCGGCCTCCGTCTGGATCGGCCGCGAGAAGGTGAACAAGAAGACCAAGCAAATGGAACTGATGCCGATCTTCAAGGCCAACGGCAGGCCGATGAACGGCGGTTCGACGCCGGGCCAGATCTGGAAGATGTTCCTGGACTCGGCCTCGAAGGCGATCGACGCCGACAACAAGGACTTCCTGCCGAACTCGACCGCCTTCGTCGACCCGAGCAAGAAGGGCAACGGCGTCGAGCCGCCGGCCAAGGAGCCCACGCTGCCGGACAACGCCCTCTGCGTGATCCTCCAGCAGTGCGACGACAACACCGGTAACGGCAACGGCAACGGCAATGGAACGGGCAACGGTACCGGCAACGGGAACGGGAACGGCGACAACGGGGGCATCACCTTCCCCGGCGGTGGCACCGTGAACGACGGTGGGCAAACCGACGACGATTGACGTCTGCCAATTTTCGAAGCGGCGCCCTCTCCTCCCGGGAGCAGGGCGCCGCTTCACTTTTGTGGCGTTGTCGCCGGACTGTTGCCGTAGGGCGTCGCCTGCCCGTCCGGCCGATGCGGCATGATGCCAAAGCATGAGCGTGCCTTCGTCCCCGGAGACCGACCGGCCCGACCAGCCCGCCGAATCGGACGGCTTCGTCCGGGGGCTCTCCCAGGCGATCGGCGGACCGCTCGGCGAACACGCCGTCCGCCCGGACGCTCGGCGTGACCGGTTCTGGACCGTCCCGCGGATCATCCTGGCGCTGCTCTGCCTGACGCTGGCGCTGAGCTGGGTGCAGAAGTCGCCCTGCCAGGACGGTGACTGGCAGAAGAACATCCAGTACACCCGGTTCTGCTACACCGACGTGCTGGCGCTCTACTACGCCGAGGGCCTCAACGAGGGCAAGGTCCCCTACAAGGACCACCCGGTCGAGTATCCGGTCGTCACCGGCTATTTCATGGGTGCGCTCGGCCTGCCGGTGCACGCGCTCGGCGAGAAGTACCCGCAGATCAACCAGGGCAAGTGGTTCTACAACGCCAACGCGCTCGTGCTGTCCGCCCTGGCTGTCGCCTCCGTCGCGATGATCCTCGCGCTGCGCCGCCGCCGGCCCTGGGACGCGGCGATCTTCGCGCTGTCACCGATCGTCCTGGTCACCGCGACAGTCAACTGGGACTTCCTCGCCATCGGCCTGGCCGTGTTCGGCATGTACGCCTGGGCCAGACGCTGGCCGGTGCTCGCCGGCCTGCTGCTCGGTGTGGGAGGCGCGGCCAAGCTGTGGCCGCTGTTCATTCTCGGGCCACTGTTCGTGCTGGCTCTGCGCGCGAAACGCCTGCCGCAGTTCTGGGCGGCGACCGTGACGGCGGTGGTCGCGTGGATCGCCGTCAACCTCCCCGTCGCCGTGCTCTACCGCGACAGCTGGTTCCGCTTCTTCGACCTCAACAAGGAGCGGCCGATCGACTGGGGCACCTCCTGGTACATCGGCCGCTTCCTGGACTCGAAGTGGAACACCGGCGCGGTCGGCGATCAGGGCCCGTTCCAGTGGCTCAGCGACCACGTCCCGGTGCTCAACAACGTGTCGTACGCGCTCACCGTGCTCGCCTGTCTCGGCATCGCCGCGCTGGCCCTGCTCGCCCCGCGCCGGCCACGGGTCGCCCAGCTCGCGTTCCTGGTGGTGGCGGCGTTCCTGATCTTCAGCAAGGTCTGGTCCCAGCAGTACGTGCTCTGGC
>NZ_QHHV01000042.1:0-34198 GCF_003947245.1 Actinoplanes sp. ATCC 53533
TGACTTTGAGCGCGCAGTGCCACTTCGAGTGCACGCCGACGTCAATGGCTAAACGGGGGATAAGTGCATACAAGGCTGAAGGCTGTTGCCGTGGCATTCGCCGCGGCATTGTCATCGAGTGTTCTTCTGGCGCCGCTGGCTGCGTTCGCGGCGCCTGCGGCGGCTACCGCCACCAGTTCAGCGGCGGCCGACCTGGTCTTTGTCCGTTGGTTGTCCATCAAGGATCCGCGGCAGACCGTCCGCAGTGCAGCGTGGACCGCGATCATCAGTTCGGCGCAGGATCGCGCTATAGCGCAGTTCCTCACCGGCGGCTACCAATCGGCGAAAATGCGGGCGACCACCACCCAGGCACGCAACCTTGACTTCGCCAAGCGTGTCCAGGCCACGTCCGTGCCTGAGGTATCTCCGGAGGTGCACGAGGCGGCGCGGTTCGCGGTCGACGGTACGGACACCGATCGGACCCATTTCGCCAGGACCGGCTATGCCGCCGCCAAGCAGCGAGACCGGCTGGCGCGCGAGGCCGACGGCGAATATGCACGCGCGCTGTCGCAGTTCGACCGGGACTTCGTCGCCGCCGTGCGTGACCACGACCCCGGGGAACAGGTTCGGGCGAGCGCCGCCTGGGCTTTGCGCACCGGTGCCACCGACTCCGACGTGGTGGAGTTTCTCACGTACGGATGGATCAACGGTGCCGCCCTTGACCTAGACCTCCGACGCGCCCGCCTGGCGGACAGTGACACTGCCTGGCGCACCACCGTCAACCGGCTGGTGACCGAGGCTCAGGCAGCCGAGCAAGCCGCGCTGGCAGCCGGGCAGGAGGGCGCCAAGCAGGCGCGCGCCGCAGCGGCGCGCGCCTGGGAAGCCGTCGGTGACCAGACCGGACCAGCCCGCTCGGCCTGGTCCGACGCGGAGGCGGTCGCCCAGGCGCAAGCGGAGAACTGGCGCGCGGTCGCCGCCGCGGCTCTGGCAGCCACCGGCCCCAACTGGGCGCCCATCGGTCGCCCCCGCCGCCACCAACGCTTCCGAGTGGACAGCCGAGGGCGAGACCGCGGCGACACGGGCCGGGTTCTGGAGTGGCCTGCTGAACCAGGCAGTGGCCGGCGAACAGCGGATGACCGACGCGGCGCTCTGATCCCGGCGCGTCCCCGGCCCCGGGCAATGTCCTCGGACATGGCTGCCCGAAGACCTAAGACACACACGTAGCTCGATGCGGCCGGGGATCCCACCGGCCGGCTCCGTGCTGCCCATGAGGAAGGAATTTCCAACGCCGATGAGAAGCATTCGACGAGGAACACGCGGCCTGGTGGCCGTGTCGGCCGCCATGAGCGTGGCCGCCGCGATCCTCCCGCAGCAGGCGCAGGCCGCGCCCGCGCCGCGAGCCCCCGCACTGGCCGCAGCCGTAGCAGATGACCCGCTGCCGGAGGCGACCCCGGACGAGAAGTACAAGGCGGCACTGGTCGTCAACGCCGGTGACGACCTGAACATGCAGGCCAAGCAGGACTGTGACTTTGTCCATGAGGTTTCCCTGCGCGCTATCGGGGCTGAGCTCAACAGGGCAGCCGTGGCCGCCTTCGCGGCTGGCACCGTGACCGGCGGGTCCGCCTCCGCCTGCACGCTGTTCATCCGCGAAGGGCTCTTCGAGGCGAATCTGCGGGACCAGGACATCCAGCAGCGCGAACGGGCCGAGCGCGACGCCCGTCAGGCGGCTGCGGCGGCGATCTCGCTGGAGGCGACGCCGCGGCTGCTGGCCATGAGCAACTACGACTTTGTCGCCCAGATAATTGTCTTCGCGGCGCCGGGCACGCGGGTGAAAACGCAGGCTGAGGCAGCCGTGCGCAGCGACGATCCGCAGCAGCTCAGCGCGTTCCTCACCGTCGGGATCTTCGCGGCGCACCGGCAGGACCAGATCGATGCCATCGACGCCGACGGGGCCAAGTCGGAGGCGGAGAAGGAGGTGGCCCGCTGGCGGGCCGCCAAGGCGCGCGCCCTCGCCGTGCTGGGCATCGTCGCCACCGACGGCCAACTCGTGCTCGACGACACGAACTTCGTCCTTCTGATCTCCACCAAGGCTCCGGCGGGCTCGGAGGTCGCCGCGGCGGCTGCCGAAGCGCTCGGCTCGTTCGATCCGTTGCTGCGCAAGGCTTTCATCGAGACCGGCATCTACGAGTCGAATCAGCGCGACGTCACCAAGGCGCTGCAGAAGCAAGCCGAAGAGAATCGCACCGAGGCCCGGGTGATCCTGGCCAAAGCCCAGAACAGCCTGGTGCACCCCGCGCTCGTGACCGCCGCGACGGCAGCGCTGGCCGGCAGCGATACCGATATCAGCGCCTTCCTGCGCAACGGCCGGTATGCCGTTCTCAGCCAGACGCTGCGCACCGTAACCCCGGGCCGGGCCGGTTGGTACCTTCGCGGCGCTGCGGCTGGCACGTCCGTCGCTGCCGAGGGGACAGGAACGGCCAAGGCGCTCACTGACGCCACGTGGAAGGTGGACACAGGCCTCGGCGACGCCGACTGTCACTCCCTGGAGTCGGTCAGTTCGCCCGGCTATTACCTGCGCGAAAGCGGCTACCGGGTGCTGCTCGCTGCCAACGACGGCAGCGACGCCTTCAAAACATCCGCGACCTGGTGCGCAAGCGCCGGCAAGTCTGGTGCCGACGTGTCCCTGGAGTCGAAGACCAAGCCGGGCCGCTTCCTGCGGCACCTCGGCAACGAACTGTGGGCCGCGCAGAGCGGCATGGCCAACGACTTCGACCGGCCCTGCAACTTCAACACCAACGCATCCTGGAAGTTCGGCGACCCGACCGCCCCGGCGCTGACCGACAAGGGCACCGGCGAGATGTGCGGCGATGTCGCCGCCGTCACCGTCGGAACCCCGGATCACTTCCTGCAGAACCGCGACGACAGCAAGCTCTTCTACGGCCAAGTGAAGGCCACCAAGCTGGAGGCCCAGACCGCACCAGCCTTCTCGAACTGGGCAAACATCGGCGAGATCGCCGGAGGAAATGTCAACGGTGCGACTGCGGGCGACTCCGGCTGCAAGACCTGCCCCCCTCCGCCCATTGAGACGCTGGACGATCTCATGGTCATCGAACGGTCAACCGGCAAACTCTGGCTCTACCCGGATGTCAAGAGGGGTGCGGGCGCCCGCCAAGCGTTCGGTAGCAGCGGCTGGAACGGCATGCGCGAACTCACGGTCGGCAACTTCTGCCAGCAGTCGCTCCGGGTAAAGGACGTGGCAGCGGTGGTGCGATCCACCGGCAAGCTGTACTGCTATCCCTCCAACGAGGACAGTCTGGGAACAAAGCGAGAGATCGGCACCGGTACCAGTTGGAACAACATGGACAAGTTGGCCGCCGGCAACATGGGCGTCGGCACTGATCTCATGGACGATCTCTTCGCCGTGGAACGGTCGACCGGCACCGCGTACGTCTATCCGGACAAGGAAGGCGGCGGCCTCGGCACCAAGATCAAGATCGGCGCAGGCTGGAACGGCTTCGCCAGCATCGCCGTGGGCGAATTCAACAACGCGGGATATGCGGACATCATCGCGATCGAGCCGTCCGGGCGTAAGTGGCTCTACCCGGGTAACGGCGGAGGAAAGTTCGCCGCCCGCATCGGGCTGTCCTAAGGCAACTCGATCCTGCCGCCAGCGGGCGGGCAACTCATGAAGCATCGGGCCGGTTCGTCAGGACCGGCCCGATGCCGTCCCCGGACCATTTCCACCGCTCGTTTCCCTGCCGAGAACAGACAGGTGAAGCGACAAATTCGGTTCGTTTCTGAACCTTCGGGTGCGCGATTCTGGCGTGCCTTCTGTCTATTTGTTCGTGTCGGGTATCTCGGGGAAGGCCACACATAGTGATGCATGCGAGAGTGACGCGGGCTCTGCTCGCGCCAGTGATAACACTCGCCCTTATGGCAGGTGCCCTAGCCGCACCGGCACCGGCCGCGGCGGTACCCGAGGTGGTGCCGGCCGAACTGATCGCCGTGGCGAAGGCGTTGCAGGAAGCGAATGAAGGCGACGCGCCCTTCGAACCAGGCACCTTCACACCCGACGAGAAGACCTGGGACGGCAAGACCGGCGTTCAGGACACCGGCGACCCTCGCATGAGGGAGCTGGTGGCGGACATCGCGGACCTCTCGGAAGAGTTCGAGGTCCGCGACGCGGCTGCGGCGGCGCTGGCAGCCGGCACTCCCGACGCGATCATGGAGTTCCTTTCCTCAGGTGAGCCGGCGGCCCAAGCGGCCGCCACGACCCGCAAGGCGCGGATCGCCAAGGAGAACAAGACCGCGGTCGCCCGGCTGGCCGGGACCGGCGGCTCGTACTTCAACGCCGAGGTGCAGCGGGTGCTCAAGGGCACCGACCAGGACCGGGCGCTGTTCCTGGCGTACGGGGCCGACGTCGCCCGGGCACGCGACGCGGCCGTCACTCAGAACACCAAGGAGCGTGCCGACCAGCTCCGGGCGCGCGCCCAGATGCTGGCCGGACTGCCTGACTCGAACGTGTCGCGCGCGGCCCAGACGGCCCTGACCGCCGGTGACGCCGCGATCGCGACGTTCTTTCAGACCGGCTACGCCCAGGCTGCGAAGCTGGACGCCGCTCAACGCGAGAAGGAACTCGCCGACCAGCGCGCCCGGGATGAGGCTGCGGAAAGGCTCTCTGAGCTGGCCCGCAACGCCGCTCGCGCCGCGGAGGCACGCAAGAGGTTGCTGATTGCGCACGGCAATGGCGTACGCGCCCTGCGAAGCGCCTCGAACGCGCTGACCTCGGTCGCCAACGAGGCCCGGTCGGCCGAACGGATCCTCGCCGCGAACACAGTCTCCGGTAACCACCCGGCGACCGCGTACGACCAGACGATAGCGGAGGCCGCACGCCAGGCCGGGTACGCCCAGGAGGCCACCCGTCAGGGGCAGCAAGCCTCCGCCCAGGCCACCGTCGAGGCCGGGATCCTGGTCGAGACCGGTCTGACCTACGGAGCCGAGTGGGCGGCCATCGCCCAGGGAATGGCCGAAGCCGCGCAGAGCGCCACGACAGCCGCGGCGACCGCACAGCAGACTATTGCCGCGACCGCTGCCACCGGCGCCGCCCGTAATGCGGAGCAGAACGCGATCGCCCGTGCCGAGCAGGCCAAGAAGTGGCGGGAGTACTCCCAGGAGCACGCCAAGGCGGCGGCTCGGCTCGCGACGACGGCCGAGAAGCAGGCGAACGTCGCCAAGGAGGCGGCTGCCCGCACCAAGGCGCTGCGGGCCGAGGCCGAGGCGGCGGAGAAGAAGGCCTGGGACGCCGCCCGGCGTACCCGGGAAGCCCGGATAAAGGCGGAGGAGGAGGCCGCGAAGGCCGAGGCGGCCCGCAAGGTCGCCGAGCGTGAACGCGCCGCGGCGGCCGCGGCGCGAGCCCAGGCCGAGCAGCAGGCGGCCATCGCGCGGTCGGCTCGCGGCCAAGCCGAGAACCTCGCCGGAGTGGCCGAGGGCAGCCGGATCCGGGCCGAGCAGCAGGAGGGCAAGGCGGCCGCGGCGCGGGACAACGCCACCGCCGCCGACACCAAGGCGACCCAAGCCCGCGACCGAGCCATCGTCGCGGAGCGGGAGTCCCGGACCGCGGACGCCAAGGCGGACAAGATCGAGGCCTGGGCCCAGCACGCGACCGCGGGCCAGCAGTCCGGCGAGGCGACCCAGGCAGCGTTGCAGGCGCGGAGCGAGGCGAACACCGCACGGTCCGCGGCGACCGGAGCACGGTCGGCGGCGGACACCGCAACCGGCGCGGCGGCGAACGCCCGCGCCGCAGCGATCGAGGCGGAACGCGCGGCGGCCCGAGCCCGGGCAGCCGCGGAGGACGCCAGGGCTGCCGCGGCACGTGCCGATGTCGCGGCCACCCGCGCCGAGCGACAGGCAGCGGAGACGCACAAACAAGCCACCCAGGCGCTCCAGGCTGCGGCCGAGGCAACCGAGCAGCAGTTCAAGGCGGCCGAGGCGGCGCGGGCGGCGGGCGCGGCCGCGTACCAGGCCGCCGCCGAGGCGGTGCTGGCCTTGCGGGGCGCCGAACGGACCAAGGCCGAGGCCGAGGCAGCCGCGGACGAGGCGGTCTCCGCACTGACACAGGCCGCCACCGCGGTACGCGCATCAGACGCGGCGCGGCAGACCGCCTCCGGCATCGCCGAGCCGGCAAATACCGCGATCACGCTGGTCTCGCCGTTCACCGGCGTCGACCTGGACGCCGACTACACCGTCGAGGTCGCCGCGCAGGCAACGAAGCTTGGTGCGGACTTCGTCGACGCGGCCGACCGGCGAGCCACCGAGGCTGTCGCCGCCGCGGACTCCGCGCAGGCGGCGGCGATTCGGGCGACCGCCGAGGTCAAACCCGCCTACGACGCCGCGGCCGCGTCCGCCAAGTCGGCGGCACAAGCGGCACGTTCCGCGGCGGACGCGCACAAGTCGGCGGCGGCAGCCGCAGTGGATGGCGAGGCCGCCCGGAATGCGGGCATCAGCGCGGCGAAGGCCGACGCGCAGGCCAGCGCCGACGCGGCACTGGCCCGGCAGGCAGCCAACAGCGCCGCCCAGGACGCGGCCATCGCCGGCATGAACGCCGACGCCGCCAGCCGTGAGGCCGGTGCCGCCCGCGACGCGGCATCCCGGGCCGAGGCGGACGCAGCCGCTGCCCGCAACGCGGCCAGCCGGGCCGAGGCGGACGCCGCCAAGGCCGAGACCGCGGCGGACAACGCACAGAAGTCCGCGGAGGAAGCAGCCGCCGCAGCGGTACACGCGCTGAAGATGGCCAAGGAGGCGCAGGCGGCGTACGAGCGCGCCGAGGCCAAGGACCGCGAGGCCGAGCGGAAGGCCCGCGAGCAGGCCGTGGACCAGACCGGTAGCGGCGACAACTCGATGGACCCGGCCGACGCCGAAATCCTATGCGGCGACGACCCGGACCCCGCCGAATGCGTACGGAAGTACCAGGAGGACCTGAACGCTGCGGCGGAAGGCGTCCTCGACTTCCTCAAGGAGCACGGTGTCGAGATGCTCGAGGAGATTCTCTTCGGCGACATCAAGAGGTGCTTCAAGGAAGGCGACATCGAGGCCTGCGTCTGGACCGTGATCGGCTTGATCCCATGGGCCAAGGTCGGACCGGTGATCAAGGCGTTCACCAAGATCGCGCCGAAGGTCGGGAAGTGGCTGAACCGGATCAACGACGCCCGTAAACGCCTCGACGAGGCCGCGGAGGCGATCGCCGGGTGCGTGAACCTTGTCATCGACATCGGAGGGGACGCTCCACTCAGCCGGAGCGCTGGCAGTGTCAGCAAGCCCTCGGCATCGGCCCTGGCTGCAGGCGGGGGCAAGGTTTCGGCCCTGGCTGCAGGCGGAGGCAAGAAGGTCAAGTGCCCCGACCCGCCCAAGGCCGCGACCCGTGACGCCAAGAAGATCCGTGAGGGCACCGGTGGCACTCCGAACCGAGACAACAACAATGTGCATATCATTTGGCTTGGCGAATGGGTCAAGAACCCCCATACCAATAAAAACGTCAAGGTGAGCGACAAAGTAAAGGGCAAGTGGGGCGGATCCCTCGAATACAAGGTGCCGGAGGCGCCGGTTCCCGGGGAGACTCGAATCCTGGTCAAGCTGGATTCCAATGGCGAAATCCTGCGAATCGGGTGGACCATCAACCATTACTGGACGATCTACTCGATCTACGAGAAGCCAGAGGAGTGAGGACAGGTCGTGCCATCTGACATCCCGGCCCGGTTCGCGTTCGTCGACGACGACCGCGAGCTGCGGCTCGGTGTTTTCGAGACGGTCACCGGGCTGTTCGCCGGGCATACCGCCGCGGAGGCGTACTTCGAGTTCGTCGCCGCTTCGGACTGGTTCCCGGTGGAGTTCACAGTCGGTGGTCTCCGGCCCGAGCAACCGCTCGTCCCGGGCGAGGAGATCGGGTGGTGCGCGGTCGAGATCCTTTCCGACGTCGGCGAGTCCATCGGTCATTACGCGATAGGGGCGACCGAGGTGGAACGCCTGCGGCGACGAGCGGACGGCGCGTTCGACGTCACCGTGACGGGCCAGATGACAAAACCACCCGAGCGCGGCGTGGAGCCGCTCTGGGACCGCTGGCGAACTGACCCGCCGGAAACCGTGAACACCTGGGCAGAACTGCCGGCCGGGCAGCGGGAGGCCTGGCTGGAGGTGGCAAGCAAGTATCGCTGGCGGAATCCGCTACGTCGGGGGACCCGGCACGCCCGGCACGGCGAGGAACTGCCCGTCCTGATACTGGATGGGCGGTATGCCACCGACCTGGCCAGCGTCTACTGTGCTCTGGGGGAGGCGGTCAACGGACCGGGTGGCTACTACGGCAGCAACCCGTACGCGTTGCGGGACTGCCTCCACGGCGGCGAGCCCAACTATTTCGGGCTCCCGGCGCCGTTCATCCTGGTCTGGCAGGCGTACGAGGTGGCGCTCCAGCACGTCGACGAGATCGGCCTCGGCGCGGTACTCGGCATGCTGGCCGAGTCCGGCGTCCGGCTGGAGAAGCAGTAACAGACCGGGCCGGGTCCCCGAGGGACCCGGCCCGGTGTCATTGCCCGCAGGTCAGCCAACGCTCAGGAGCCGAGGCGCTCCAGTTCCTCCTCGACCACCGAGGGGTCGAGCTTGCGGAAGACCGGTTTCGGGGCGGCCAGCGGCGTGCCGGCCACCAGCGGCACCGACTCCCAGCGGGCGCCCACCGTGTAGTCGCCGGTCAGGACCGGGTAGCCGGGGCCGCCGTCGAGGTCGTCGACCTCCACGATCGACGGCATCGGCGCGTGCACCCCGGTGCCGCCGAGCAGCTCGTGCACCTTCTGCGCCGAGTGCGGCAGGAACGGGGTCAGCAAGGTGTTGAGGTCGCTGATCGCCTGGAGCGCGGTCGCCAGGATGGTGCCCATCCGGGGCTTGGCGGCCTCGTCCTTGAGCTTCCACGGCGCCTGGTCGGAGAGGTATTTGTTGGCCTCGGCGACGAGCCGCATGGCCTCGCCGATCGCGGCCTTCTGCCGGTGCTTGCCGATCAGCTCACCGACGGAGGCGAAGCCGGCCCGCACCGTGTCCAGCAGGGCGTGGTCCTCCGGGGTCTGATCCAGCGCCGGCGGGATCGCCCCGAAGTTCTTCGCGGCCATCGAGATCGAGCGGTTGACCAGGTTGCCCCAGCCGGCGACCAGCTCGTCGTTGTTGCGCCGGACGAACTCGGCCCAGGTGAAGTCGGTGTCGTTGGACTCCGGGCCGGCGGCCGCGATGAAATAGCGCAGCGCGTCGGCGTCGTAGCGCTCCAGGAAGTCCCGGACGTAGATGACCACCTTGCGCGACGAGGAGAACTTGCGGCCCTCCATCGTCAGATACTCGCTTGAGACCACCTCGGTGGGCAGGTTGAGCGCGCCCAGCGAGCCCGGCTCGCCGGCCTTGTCGCCCGCGCCCGAGTAGCCGAGCAGCAGCGCCGGCCAGATCACCGAGTGGAAGACGATGTTGTCCTTGCCCATGAAGTAGTAGCCCAGCGCGTCCTTGCCCTGCGCGTCGGCCGACCACCACTGCCGCCACGCCTGGTCGTCGCCGGAGCGGCGGGCCCACTCGATGGACGCCGACAGATAGCCGATGACCGCGTCGAACCACACGTAGATGCGCTTGTCGGGCCGGTCGCGCCAGCCGTCCAGCGGGATCGGGATGCCCCACTCGAGGTCGCGGGTGATGGCCCGGGGCTGCAGGTCGTCGAGCAGGTTGCGGGAGAACTTCAGCACGTTGGGGCGCCAGCCGTCGCGCGCGTCCAGCCACTTGCCCAGCGCCTGGGCGAAGGCCGGCAGGTCCAGGAAGAAGTGCTCGGTCTCGACGAACTGCGGGGTCTCGCCGTTGATCCGGGAGCGGGGGTTGATCAGCTGCTCCGGGTCGAGCTGGTTGCCGCAGTTGTCGCACTGGTCGCCGCGGGCGCTCTCGTAACCGCAGATCGGGCAGGTGCCCTCGATGTAGCGGTCGGGCAGGGTGCGGCCGGTGGACGGCGAGATCGCGCCCAGCGTCGTCTTGGCCACGATGTAGCCGTTGTCGTGCAGGCCGGTGAACAGCTCCTGCACGACCGCGTAGTGGTTGCGGGTCGTGGTCCGGGTGAACAGGTCGTAGGACAGCCCGAGGCCGTGCAGGTCCTCGACGATCACCCGGTTGTAGCGGTCGGCGAGCTCGCGGGGCGTCACCCCGTCCGCGTCGGCCTGGACCTGGATCGGCGTGCCGTGCTCGTCGGTGCCCGAGACCATGAGCACGTCGTGGCCGGTCATCCGCATGTACCGGCTGAAAACGTCGGAGGGCACCCCGAAGCCGGAGACATGACCGATGTGGCGCGGGCCGTTGGCGTAGGGCCAGGCGACCGCGGCGAGAACGTGACTCATGGGGCAAGCGTAGTGACCTCGGCTCCCGGCCTGCGAACGGCTGGCAGCTCGCCCTTTTTGTCCCGACACGCCCCGGCATCTCCCTGATCACCACGGAAACCCGTAGTCCAATATGAGACATGACGGGTGACGCGCCACAGCCTGGGGAAACACCGCGCGACGACGGCACCCCGTGGTCGCACCCGGACCCCGCTTCGCCCTGGTGGCGCGCCGATGAACACGGCTCGGCCGACGACCGTTCCCGGAATCCACACCGGCGAGCCGACCCGACAGCCGCCGCTGCCGCCGCGACACCGACACTCGGTCCACCGCAGCCCGCGCAGCACACCGGTGCGGCTGCCGAGGCGCACCAGGCAGGCGCCGAGGACACCCGCGCGGGCCTCACCGACGAGACGCCGCGGGGCGCGGCAGCCGTCCTCACGGTCCCGGACCACCCGGCCGCCCCGGTGGAGAAGACCCCGGCCGCCGGGCAAGGGCTCGCGGAGCAGAAAGCCGCGATCCGCGTGCCCGCCGCTCCCCGGCACGCCCAGCAGCAGCCGGGCCAGGAGAAGCCGGGCCAGGAGAAGCCGGGCCAGGAGAAGCCGGGGGAACAGAAGGCGGCAGGATCGGACGGCAAAGGCGCCGAACACGACCACGATCGGGTGGACGCCGAACGGTTCAACACCGAGGGCGAGGGCACCGTCTACGCGGCCCGCAACCGCGCCCGGCCGGCCACCGCCGGCGCCGCCACTGCCGCCGCCACCGCGGCTGTCACCACCGCTGCCGCTGCTGACGCCGCCGAGCGTGAGCCCACGATCGTCGACGTGCTGAACGCCGTACCGGTGGAGCCGCCGAGCGTCGCGGACGCGCCGGACGTCATGGTCCTGCCCGAGCCGGACCGCAACCGGCCGACCGTGGCCCTGGACCGCAACGCGGTGCCCGGCCAGCCGCCCTCCGGGCTGTCCCGACTGGATCGCGCCCAGCAGGACCGGGCCCGCGCCGACCGGGCTCTGCAGGACCGGGTGCGCCAAGAGCGCACCGCCGCCCTGCTCGAGACCTCACCCTTCTGGAAGGCCGAGGAGGAGCGCCGCGCGCAGTCGTTGCCACCGGCCGAGACCCGCGAGAAGGTCGCCGAGCGCCCACCGCGCCGCCGGGCCCGCCCGCCACGCCGCCCGGCCGCCGGGTTGTTCGGGCTGCTCGCCCTCGGTCTGGTCGCCGCGTTCTTCGCCTGGGTCAGCGCCGAGCCGTTCTGGCTGGCCGTCGGGCACGGCGACCGGGGCTCGGCGACCGTCGCCCGCTGCGCCGGCTCGGGCGTCACGCAGCGCTGCATCGGCCAGTTCACCGCCGCGAACGGCGCCTACCGGGTGGACAGGCTGGCCCTGTACGGCGTCGAGCCCGGCCAGCGGGCCCCGGGGGCGAGTGCGCCGGCCCGGATGGTGAGCAGCGAGAGCCGGCAGGCGTACGTCGGCGGCACGGGCCTGCTGATGCACCTGCGCTGGTCGCTGAGCTTCGTGCTGGTGCTGCTCTGCGGCCTGGGCATCGCCGGGCTGACCGGCGCCCGGCGGCTGGCCCCGGCCCGGGCCCGGCGCGGCGTGCTGCTGATCAGCATGGCGGGACCGCTGCTCCTGCTCGCCGGCTTCCTCGCCGACACCTACTGAGCGGGTGTCGGATCTATCGGAACGACCACGAGGAACCGACGGCTACCGAGCGGCGTGCACAAGCGTGTACACCTCGCGTTTGCGCAGGCCGTACATGTCCGCCACGGTCTGGATCGCGTCCCGCCGGGAATCGCCGGCGGCCTCGCGCTCGGCGACCGCCGCGCGCAGGTCGTCGTCGGCCGGCCGCTCGGCCGGTCCGGCGGGCGCGCCCGCCACCACCACGGTGATCTCCCCGCGCGGCTCGGCCTGCGCCGACCAGGCCGCCAACTCGCCCAGCGGGCCGCGGCGGATCTCCTCATAGGTCTTGGTCAGCTCGCGGCAGACCGCGCCCTCGCGCTCGGCGCCGAAGGTCGCGGCGAGGTCGGTCAGCGCCGCGGTGATCCGGTGCGGCGCTTCGAAGAAGACCAGCGTGCGCGGCTCGGCGGTCAGTTCGCGCAGCCGCGACCGGCGGCCCGAGCCGGAGCGCGGCAGAAAGCCCTCGAAGCAGAACCGGTCGCTGGGCAGCCCGGACAGCGCCAGCGCGGTGGTCACGGCGCTGGGCCCGGGGGCCGCGGTGACCGGGAATCCGGCGTCCAGGGCGGCCCGGACCAGGCGATATCCCGGATCGGAGACGCTCGGCATGCCGCCGTCGGTGACGACGGCGACGACCGCGCCGTCGCGCAGGGCGGCGACCAGATCGGGGGTACGGCGCTCCTCGTTGCCCTCGAAATACGACAGGATGCGGCCACTGACGGTGATATCCAGGTCCCGGGCCAGCCGCAGCAGCCGGCGGGTGTCCTCGGCGGCGACCACGTCCGCGCTGGCCAACACCTCTCGCAGCCGGGTGGAGGCGTCGCCGGCGTTGCCCAGCGGCGCGCCCACCAGCACGACCCGGCCCGTACCCATGTCCGCCACCCGGGAAGTCCATCACATGAAGACGCGCGGGCTCCGGGCGCCGTGGACTTGTCCCGCGGCCTACGATCGCGGGGTGACTTCGGCGACAGCTGAGACAGAGATCAGCAGAGACGTCCCCCCGGACGAGCCACCGGACGCCACGGCGGCCACCGGCACAGGCGGCGTGCCCGACGCGGTGCGCCGCCGGCTGGCGACGCTCGACCGGTGGTGGAACCCGTACTCCTGGTTGGTCACCGGGGTGATCGTGGGGATCGCCGCGATCCTGCGGATAGTCGGGCTGAGCAGACCGAAGGGCTACATCTTCGACGAGGTCTACTACCCGACCGACGCCTGGGACATGCTGCAGCACGGCGTCGAGTGGGACGAGAAGACCAACGGGCCGGCGTACGTGGTGCATCCGCCGCTGGGCAAGTGGCTGATCGCGCTCGGCGAGAAGGTGTTCGGCAACGTCGAGCTCGGCTGGCGGATCTCGGGCGCGATCGCCGGGACCCTGATGATCCTGATCCTGATCCGGGTCGCATACCGGTTGTTCCACTCGATCGTGCTGGCCGGCATCGCGGGCCTGCTGATGACGCTGGACGGCTTCCAGCTCGTGCTCTCGCGCACGTCGCTGCTCGACATCTTCCTCGGGCTGTTCATCCTGGCGACGTTCGCGGCGCTGGTGCTGGACCGCGACCACTACCGGCGGCGCTGGCTCCGGGCGCTGGAGGACGGCTACGACCCGTCGACCGCGCGGCGGCTGCCCCGCGTCTTCCCGTGGTGGCTGCTCACCGGGGGCGTGCTCTTCGGCCTGGCCTGCGGCGTGAAGTGGAGCGCGCTGTTCTTCGCGCCGTTCTTCGCCCTGCTGGTCGTCGTGTGGCGGGTCCAGGCGCGGCGCTCGGCGGGCGTACGCCGGCCGGTGCTGAGCGGCCTGCTGGGCGACCTCGGCTACCTGATCCTCAGCTTCGTGCTGACGTTCATCTTCTACCTGGCCAGCTGGACCGGCTGGTTCGTCACCGACACCGGCTACTTCCGGCACTACCGGGAGGCGAACGGGCTCAGCGAGCCGCCGATCCTGGGCGCGCTGCTCAACCTCCTGCACTACCACTCGGAGGCGTACAACTTCCACAGCGGCCTGACCGACCGGCACGTGTATCAGTCCTGGCCCTGGCAGTGGCTGCTGCTGGGCCGGCCGGTGGCCTTCTACTGGAACGGCAACGGCAACTGCGGGGCGCCGAGCTGCGCCGCGGAGATCCTGCTGCTGGGCACGCCGATCCTGTGGTGGTCGTTCCTGCCCGCGCTGGGTGCCCTGGTCTGGTTCGGCATCGCCCGGCGGGACTGGCGCGCGTTCGCCATCGGCACCGGCGTGGTGGCCGGGCTGCTGCCGTGGTTCTACTTCGCGGTGGCCGACGGTCGCACGATGTTCGCGTTCTACGTGCTGCCTGCGCTGCCGTTCCTGATCCTGGCCGTCGTCTACACGCTGGGGGCGATCATGACGCCGCCGGCGGGGATAGCGACGGGAGCGGGCCGCACTGACAGACAGCTGGTCGGAACTGTCGTGGCCGGCGTCTACGTACTGCTCGTCGCGCTCTGCTTCGCGTACTTCCATCCGGTTTTCGTGGGTCAGCTCATCCCCTACAGCGACTGGTCGGCGCGGATGTGGCTCGGGGGCCGCTGGATCTGACCGGATGATCCTTTCCGGAACACGGAAACGCCCACCGCTGATCAGCGGCGGGCGTTTCTCGTGAAATTAGGTGCGCGCCCCGATCGCCTGCCACGGGGGAAGCGGGCGATAGAGGCGCGCATGAAGAAGCTTAACGACACCCGATGGCGGACACAACGGGTGGACTTACTCAGTTATCGGGAAACTTCGCGCAGCCTGCCACCAGAATGTGACCAGCCGCGTACGCCGCGTCCCAGCTGGACAAAAGGTACAGAAGGCTATATTGGTTTTTAATGCCGCTTTTCCCCTGGTGAAATCCATTCGGATAAAGCCGCATACGGTAGTCGGAAATGCGACATGAATTGATCGTCCAAAACGACGTAACCTTTGCTTCCGGCGTCATTCGTCGCAGGTCAGCGAGGGCCTGCCAAATGCCACGCACACCATCTTCAGCAGGTCAAACGCCAGCGTTCACCGTTTCGGCTGAATCCGGTCCCACGTTCGGTCGTCATCAGATCCGGTGACGCCCGTCAAGATCGCCGTAGATGTTCTTAAGCTCGCCGCGTGACATTGCAGGAGCCCCAAAACCCGCCAATCGCCGACGTCGATATGCCTGAGACCGAGGTGATCGTCGTCGCGCACCCCTCGCCGGTGTTCGTGGACTCGACCGGACGCCGCAGCCGCTTGCTGCGCCGGGTCGCGTACGGCTTCGGTGCCCTCTGCATGGTCTACGGGGGGCTGATCAGCGTCAGCCTGGCCGGCGGCCCGGTCAGCTCCAGCGCGGTCCTGCCCCTGCCGGACCTCGCGGACGACAAGGACACCGAGGACGTGGTCGTCGCCCGGCCGAGCCCGACCCCGGAACCGGTCGCCACCACGGCCCGCACCCAGCCCATCCTCGAGGTCTTCCCCCGGCGGGGAGCGCCGGTCACCGGGCCTCGGCAGTCGCGGGCTGTCACGCCGAGCACCACCACGGGTCCCCGGCCGAACCGGGCGCCGAAGCCGACAGCGACCGGGAAGAAACCCACGCCGACCGCGACCACGCCCAAGCCGGTCGAGTCGACGAGCACCAAGCCGACCACGCCGGAGGTCACCCCGACCAGCACCACACCGAGCCCGACGCCGGTGGCCCCGTCGCCGCCGGCCGTTCCCTCGGGCAGCGGCGGCCAAGGGGGCGGCCAGGGCAGCGGTTCGGCGGACGACGAGCCGGACTCCGCCCCGCCGGCCGACCCCGCGCCGGTCTCACCGGTTCCGCCGATCCCGCCGGTCGTCACCGGCGCGGCCAAGCCGACGGCGACCACCGCCGCCCGGCCCGCCCCCAAGCCCAAACCCGAACCCGCCGGCCAGCCCGAGCCCGCCAACGAAAACGCCGAACCGGCGTCAGAAACGGCCGAGCCCGCCAACGAAAACGCCGAACCGGCGTCAGAAACGGCCGAGCCCGCCAACGAAAACGCCAAGCCCGCGTCAGAAACGGCCGAGCCCGCGTCAGAGAACGCCGAGGAGATGGCCGAGCCGGCCACGGGGAGCACCGAGCCGGCGCCCGAACCCAGCGAGGAGGACGCTGCATGACGCGCCCGCCGGCTCGCCGCAGCCGGAACCGCAACCGCTCCCGGCGCCGGCTGCTGCCCCGCCCCCGGGTCCTGCTGGGCACACTGCTGATCAGCCTCTTCGTCGGCGTCCTGGTGATCCAGGCCTACATCAACGCGGAGTTCACCGGCGACCACCTCGAGTCCGAGGTCGGTGACCAGGCCGGCGTGCCGCTCGCGATCCGCCGGGGCGGGCCGATCATCAACACCACCGGCGGCCAGGAGAGCTCGCACCGGCTGCCCGAGCGCACCATCGCCCTCACCTTCGACGACGGCCCCGACCCCGAGTGGACGCCGAAGGTCCTCGAGGTGCTGCGAGAGAACGACGCGCACGGCACGTTCTTCGTCGTCGGCTCCGAGGTGGCCCGCAACCCGGACCTGACCCGGAAGATCACCGCCGACGGCCACGAACTGGGCCTGCACACGTTCACCCACCCGAACATGCAGCGGCTCGCGCCGTGGCGGCGCACCTTCGAGCTGTCACAGACCCAGGTCGCCATCGCCCAGGCCGCGAACGTGCACACCAACCTGGTGCGGTTCCCGTACTCGTCGAAGGCGCAGGCCATCGACGAGGTGAACTGGAAGATCGTCAAGCAGGCCGGCAAGCAGGGCTACCTGGTCGTCGTCAACGACCTGGACAGCGAGGACTGGCGGCGTCCCGGCGTCGCGCGGATCGTCCGCAACGCCACCCCGCCGGGCGACACCTCCGCGGTCATCCTGTTCCACGACGCCGGCGGCGAGCGGGCGCAGACCCTCGCGGCGCTGCGGGTCTTCATCCCGGCGATGAAGGCGCGCGGCTACCGGTTCACCACGGTCACCGAGGGCCTGAACCTGTCGATCGCGGAACAGCGGAAGGACAAGGACGAGGCCACCGCGGCTCTGCCGCTACTGCCGATGAACCCCGAGGCCGGCGGCACGGACCGGCTGCGTGGGGCGGGCCTGCTGTGGACCGTACGGCTGGCCGACGGCCTGGTCTGGGGACTGGCCGGGCTGTTCCTGGTGGTCGGGCTGCTGACCATCGGCCGTACGGCATTGTTGTTGGTGCTCGCCACCCGGCACGCCCGGCAGCGCCGCAAGCCCGGCTGGTCCTGGGGCCCACCGGTGACCGAACCGGTCTCGGTCATCGTGCCCGCCTACAACGAGAAGGAGGGCATCGAGGCCGCCGTCCGGTCGCTGGCCGGCGGCGACTACCCGGACATCGAGGTCGTGGTCGTCGACGACGGCTCCACCGACGACACCGCCGCGATCGTCGAGCGGCTGGGCCTGGCCGGCGTGCGGGTCATCCGGGTGCCCAACGGCGGCAAGTCGAACGCCCTCAACACCGGGATCGCGCTGGCCCGGCACGACATCATCGTCACCGTCGACGGCGACACCATCTTCGAGCCGGACTCGATCCGGATGCTGGTGCAGCCGTTCGCCGACCCGGCGGTCGGCGCGGTCGCCGGCAACGTCAAGGTCGGCAACCGCCAGACCCTGGTCGCGGCCTGGCAGCACATCGAGTACGTGATCGGCTTCAACCTCGACCGCCGCCTGTACGAGGTGCTGAACTGCATGCCGACCGTGCCCGGCGCGATCGGCGCGTTCCGCCGCACGGCGCTGGCCGAGGTCGGCGGGATCAGCGACGAGACGCTCGCCGAGGACACCGACGTGACGATGGCGCTGTGCCGGGCCGGCTGGCGGGTCGTCTACGAGGAGCGGGCCAAGGCCTGGACCGAGGCGCCGACGACCCTGGAGCAGCTCTATCGCCAGCGGTACCGGTGGAGCTACGGAACCATGCAGGCGATGTGGAAGCACCGCAAGGCGCTGACCGATTCCGGCGACTCGGGTCGCTTCGGCCGGGTCGGGCTGCCGTTCCTCGCGCTGTTCGGGGTGGCGCTGCCGCTGCTGGCCCCGGTCGTCGACATCATGCTGCTGTACGGCCTGGTGTTCTGGAAACTGAGCGAGACGATGGTCGCCTGGGGGCTGATGCTGGCCCTGCAGCTGTTCACCGCGGCCGTGGCGTTCCGCTTCGACAACGAGTCGCTGCGCCCGCTCTGGCGGCTGCCGCTGCAGCAGTTCGCGTACCGGCAGCTGATGTACCTGGTCTTGATCCAGTCCGCGGTGACCGCCATGACCGGCGGCCGGCTGCGCTGGCACAAACTGAACCGCGCCGGACTCACCGGCGCGCGCGACGTCGCCGCGGAGGCCCCGATGATCCCGGTCACCCCGCATGCCGTGCCCGGTCAGCAGGGCGTGGCACCGGCCGTCGACACCTGGCCGCCGGTGCTGGACCAGGTCAGCGAGCCGATCCACCCGGCGGCGGGCCGGGCCACGGCTCGCCCGCCGGTGCCGAGCCAGGCGCTGCCACCGTACGACTCCGACGACCAGCCGTCTGCCGGCTCGCCCCCGGGCGGCGGTTCCGGTCCCGCGTTCACCCGCGGGGCGTGAAGAGGTCCCGCACCCGCCCGAACTGCAGCCGGGCGGGTGCGGGATCTCGCCGTCCTACGCAGCCTCAGGCGTCGACCAGCTCGCGCTCGGCGAAGGGGAACACGACGTGTAGCGACGTGCCGTCGCCCGGCCGGTCGGAGAGCGCCACCGTCGCGTGGTGGGCGTCGAGGATCCGCTTGGCCACGGCCAGGCCGCGGTCCGGGCCCGCGGCGACCGCCGGGTTCGAGATCGCGCCGTAGTACAGGTGCGGGAACAGGTCCGGGCGCATCCCGTCCGGCATGTCCATGTCGTCGAGCCGCACGGTGGGACCGGACTCGATATCCGTGCCGACCCGGACCCGGCCGCCCTTCGGTGTGTATTTGACCGCCGCGAACAGCAGGTGCATGAGGACCTGCTCCAGCCGTACCGGATCCGCGATGATCGGCAGCGACGGCCCGCCGGCCTGGTTGAGGATCCAGATCTGCTTGGTGGCCGCGATCGGCCGGATCGCCTCGACAGCCCGCTGGGTCAGCCGGGTCAGGTCGATCTGGCGCATGTGCAGGCTGTCCGAGCCGTTACCGGCCGCGGCCATCGACGTCAGGTGGTCGAGCAGATCGCTGAGCCCGCGGACGTGCGCCGCGGTGGCGCGACCGACCAGGTCGGCCAGCTCCGCGTCGTGATGGCCCGTGTTGCCGAGATCCGCCAGATACGAGCGCATCAGCCGCAGCGGCACCCGCAACTCCCCGCCCACCAGCCCGGCCAGGTCGTCCTTGCGGCGCTCCAGCTCCTGCAGGCGGGCGGTGGTGTTGGCCAGCGCGGTCGCATACCGGCGCAGCTCCAGCTGCGAGGTGACCTGCCGGGCCAGCGCCCGCAACGCCTGCACCTGCTCGGTGTCGAGCGTGCGGGGCTGGGAGTCGAGCACACAGAGCGTGCCCAACGCGAAGCCGTCGCTCGTCATCAGCGGCGCGCCGGCGTAGAAGCGGACCCCGCCGTGCTGCGCGACCGTGAGGTTGTCGGCGAACCGGGGATCCCGCTGGGTGTCGGGCACCACGAGCACGTCTCGGCCGAGGATGGCGTGACCGCAGAAGGACAGGTCGCGCGGGGTCTCGGTGAGGTCGGTGCCGATCTTGGCCTTGAACCACTGGCGATCGATGTCGATGAGGCTGACCAGCGACATCGGTACGCCGCAGACCGTCGAGGCGAGCTTGACGATGTCGTCGAAGTCATCCTCGGGTGCGGTGTCGAGCACATGCAGTTCGTAGAGGGCGGCGAGCCGGTCGGCTTCGTTGCTGGGCAGGGGTGTTGGCATGACTGTCACCTCCTGGAGACACTCCAGGAATACCACCCAAAAGTAGCAAGGCGCCCTTTTTACCGGATTCTCTCCTCGCGACTTCCGCCTCCCCGCACCGGTTGGGGCAGCCGCCGATCAGGCCGGGCGGTGGCAGACCGCCTCGATGTTGTTGCCGTCGGCGTCGAACGCGAAGGCTCCGTAGTAGTTCTCGTGGTAGTCCGGGCGCAGGCCCGGCGGCCCGTTGTCGACCCCGCCGGAGTGCAGCGCGGCGGCGTGGAAGGCGTCGACCGCGGCCCGGTCGGGCGCGGTGAAGGCCACGTGCACCCGGTGTGAGGGCTCACGCACCGCCAGCCAGAAGAACAGCCGGCCACTGTCGTCGCCGAAGCCGACCAGCTTTGGCTCCTGCACGATGACCTTGACCCCGAGCGGACGCAGGGCATTTTCGTAGAAATGTCGGCTCTCGTCGAGGTGGTGCACCCCGAGAACAACATGATCGATCATGGTCAGCCCCTCTCCCCCGGCATGATGACCGTATCTCCGGGGTGCGACATTTCTTGATCTCGTGCGCCCAGCGGCAGTCAGAATGCGCCGAGCAGGGCGGCGGCATGACTCACCTGGACGGTATGTGTCACGCAGTCATCCCCGTCGATCATATGCAGCAGGAACCCGGTGGGCTCGGCCAGATACCCCGGCGGCTCGTCGGAGTTGAGCAGCAGTCCGGTCTGCCGCCACAGGCTGGGCGCGACGGTGAGCACGGTGCCCGCGAAGGCGGCGGTGACGGGCCGGTGCACATGCCCGGCCATCACCCGGGCGACGTTGTCGTGCGCGGCGACGACCTTCCGCAGCGCGTCACCGTCGAGCAACCGCATCCCGTCGAGGAACCGGATGCCGATAGGCATGGGCGGATGGTGCAGCCCGAGCAGCGCCGGCACGTCGGGCCGGCGCCGCAGCACGTCGTCGAGCCAGGAGAGCTGCGCCGCGCCGAGCCGCCCGGCGGGCGAACCCTCCACCAGCGAGTCCAGCGCGACGACGGTGAACTCCGGATACTCGACCGCGTAGTGCGCCTCGCCGCCGAAGGCCTCGAGCAGCGGCCGCCGGCAGTCATGGTTGCCGGTCATCAGGTGCAGGGGCAGCGGAAAGTCACCGATGATCTCCCGCAGCGCCGCATACTCGTCGGGCCGCCCGTGGTCGGTGAGATCGCCGGTGATGACGACGCAGTCCGGCCGCGGGTCGAGCCCCATGACCCGGGCGAGGGCGAGCTGCAATCCGGCGGCGGGCCCGGCACCAAGCGCCCCGGTGGTGATGTGCGAGTCGCTGAGCTGAGCGATGTACGTCGTCATGCGCCCATGATCCGGCGCAACCCGCGCCGGGCAACCGAACGGTCGTAACTCCTACAGCGTCGGAATGAGGACGTGCGAGATCAGGCGCTCGCGTCGACGTACAGGCAGAATGGGTGGCCGGCCGGGTCGAGCAGCACCCGTACCGTGTCCTGGGGTTGCCAGGCCGCCTCGGTCGCGCCGGCCTCGACCGCCGCGGCGACCGCCCGCTCCAGATCCGGCACCTCGATGTCCAGATGCATCTGCATCTGCTGCTCGCCCGGCTTGTTCGGCCAGGTCGGCGGCACGAAGTCGGCCGACCGCTGAAACGCGAGATATTCCACGTGGCTGCCCATCGGGGCGACCCCGAAAAAGTCCGGTTCCTCCTTGACGATCTGCCATTCCATCAGCGCGGCGTAGAACCGCGCGAGCGCCGGCGGATCGGGCGTCTCGAGCACTACGCCCCAGAAATGCGATGAGTTGCGTCCCAACATCCGTGCAGTGTGCCACCGCGGCCCCACCACCGAACCGAGTGTCCACACTGCCGCCCCGCGGCTCGGCGGCTTACTTGATCTTTCTGGTCGACCTGGCCACGAGCGTCTCGTACTCCCGGTGCTCGTCGAGCCAGCCGCTCAGGAAGGGGCAGATGGGCACGACGGTGCGGCCTTTGGCCCGCGCGTCATCCATCGCCGCGCGCGCGAGGGCCGATCCGACCCCCTGGCCCTCGAACTGAGGATCGACCTCGGTGTGGGTATAGACGACGATGGCGCCGGTCAGCTGGTAGGTCAGCCGGCCGGCGAGCGCGCCCGCCTCGTCCCGCGCCTCGAAACGCTCCCGCTCGGGCACGTCAGTCACCGTGAAACTCACTCCGCCATCCAACCACGGACCACGTAGGCGCCGGATTCGGAAGTGCCGCTGCTGCGTCCGCGGGAAGTCGTCTCCTCGTCGCCGTGCTGGACACGCTCCTCCGCAGCGCGAGCACCGCATCGCGCGGGACGGCGTCCGTTCATTCCTGGTCGTCCTGCCCGGGGGCAGCCGGGGTCTGCGGAGCGGCCGCCGGGCCGAGGGCCACGTGGGCCAGGGGCGTCGCAGCGCCGGTCCGGGTCGGCAGCTGCGGCCCGTCACTCGCCACCGCTCCCCGCTGCGCCGGGGTGGTGAACGCGAGCACGGTGTCGCCGCAGCGCAACAGGTCGCCCGAGCGGACCGGGGCGCTGTCCGACGGACCCAGCTTGGCGCCGTTCAGAAATGTGCCGTTGCGCGATCCCAGGTCGGCGACGGTGACATCGCCTCCGCCCGCCACCCGGACGGCAGCGTGTCGTCGAGACACCGCGGCGTCCCCGGACAACGACACGTCGGCGGCCTCGGCACGGCCGATCACCAGCTCACCGGCCCCTGGCAGCTCCCGGCGGCGGACCGCACCGGCAGCGTCCAGCCAGGTCAGCACAGGGCGGCCCGTCCCGACCGGCCGAGGGGCGACCACCCGCAGCACCTGCGAGGTGGCGGCCTGGCCCAGGATCGCCTGCTCCAGCTCGCGCAGGGCGCTCCCCGGATCCAGGCCCAGCTCGGCGGACAGGACGTGGCGGGCCCGGCGGAACGCCGCCAGCGCGTCGGCCTGCCGGCCGTCCCGGTACAGCGCCACCATCAGGTGCCCCCAGAACCGCTCGCGCAACGGATGGCGCAGCACCAGGTCTTCCAGCTCGGGCACCAGTCCCGGCAACCCCAGGCGCAGCTCCGCGGCCAGCACGGCCTCCACCGCGTCCAGCCGGACCGTCTCGTACACGGTGCGGGCCGCGTGGAAGTACTCATGGTCCGGCAGGTCGGCGCAGAACTCGCCACGCCATCGGGCGAGCGCGGACCGGTATCCGGCCGCGGCGGCCGCGGCGTCACCGGCCCGGTCGGCGACCCGGGCGCGGCGCAGCCCGTCCTCGACGGCCTGCACGTCGCTGGCGGCCACCAGCCGGTAGCCGGCCGGGCCGTGCTGCAACGCGGCGGCCTGCCGGCCGAGGGCCCGCCGCACCTGGTGCACGTGCACGTGCAGGGTGCTGCGAGCTGCGGGCTGACCGGTGTCGGACCACACCGCCTCGGCCAGCCGGTCCGCCGGCACCGCGGTGCCGGCCGCGGCCGTCAGGGCCGCCAGCAGCGCGCGCTGCCGGGCCCCGGCCAGAGCGACGGGCTCGCCGTCCACGGTCAGCACCACAGGCCCGAGCAGGCCGACGCCCGGACCGAGCGCCTGCTCCGCCTGCTGGCTCACCGACCCTCCCGCCGCTCCTGCCTCTGCCCCTGGGAAGGCTGACGCCGGACCGCGCCGGCCACTACAGCGCCGCTTAAGCGGCTTGAGCTGAACTGGTGGCCGTCCGAATGAGATTGGACAATGTCCATTCGACACCTCGATATTCTTCACGGAGGGGTGCAATGACCACAGTATTGGCTGCCCTGGACTCGGTGGTGGAACGATTCGGGCCGGCGGCCCTGACCGATCCCCTGGCCCTGGGAGCGGCGCTGCGGGGACTGACTGACCCGTTGCCGGAAGACCAGATCAGCCTGCTGATGGAGGCCGCCGCATCGGGTGCGCCGGGCCGGCTGCGGAGCGCGCTGGAGGTCGGGACGGCTGTCCCAGCGGCCCTCGGCGAAGCGGTGGCCCTGGCCTCGGGAGCCGGCCGCGGGATGCCCGCGGAAGCGGCCCGGTGGGCGGTGACCCAACTGGGCTGCGCGGGCGGCCTGCTGCCGCGACGCATGGCTGACCAGGAGGCCGCGCTGTCCGCGCAACCGCCGCACGCGGCAGGTGCACCAATGCGGCGCCGTTCGCGCAGACGCGTGGGTCCGGTCGTGGCAGCCGGCGCCGTCGTGACGGTGGCAGCGGTCGCCGCCCTGGCGGGGACCCAGCTCGGTGGGGCAGGGGACACCGTCGCCGGGGTGACGCCAAGCGCATCCGCGGAGCCTTCGACGACGACGCCGGCCCTACCGGCCGCGGACCCGACGCCGAGCACGTCGAAAACGTCCACTGCTACGGCGACGCCCGACTTCGCCGCGGACCCGCTCGGGGCATTCCAAGCGCCCGAGCTGCGGCGGCTGGCCGAGATCTACCTGAAGTCCGGCGGGGTGCAGTGCCGCGCGTCGGAGACTCCGCTGGGCGTCCAGGAAGCCGTGGCGTGCAGCTTCGGCGACCACAACATCGTGGGACTGTTCTACAAATACCTGGGACCGGAGGCGATGGGCAACGCCCGAGACGGCCTGATCGACGGCAAGGTCTCCGCGAAGGAGGGCACCGTGCGGCAGCTGACGTGGCGCTTCGTGGACAAACGGGCGGGCACGAAGGTCGGCATCCCGATGGGCACCAGGGGCCGCGCCGAGGGCCTGCGGGTGCGGTTCCAGAGCTCGAATACGGGCAGGCCCACCCTCTACTTCGACCAGAAGTCCACCTTGTGTTCCGGCACGTTCTCCGCGCTGACCGCCGACCGGACCGAGTTGCGCGAGTTCTGGGCCAACCCGGAGCGATGATCGTGGCCGCGCGTGACCCGATGTCCGCCGCACTCACCCACGTGGCGGCTACCCACGGCGGCGCCGCCCTGATCGATCCCGTGGCGCTGCGGGCGGCCCTGGGCGCCCCCGGCGTCCCCCGGCTGGCGCCCCACGAGGCGGCCCTTCTCCTGGCGGTGTCCGGCAGTGGCCTGGTCCCACGCCTGCGATCCGCCGCGGGCACCGCGGAGGAGAACACCGCGGCCCAGGCAGCGGTCCGGGTGGTCGCCGCCTACGGGCATTCCGACGTGGCGGTTCGGCGGGCCGTCGACGCCTTCGTCACGGCCCTCCGCGGCTCCGCGCGCCCGGGCGGGCCGGTCCGATCCACCGTCGTCCTCGGCTCCGGTGCCGACCCGACGAAACCCTGGCCGATCGGATCGGCCGACGCGCCCGCCGGCATGGGGACCGAACTGGACGCCTCCCCCGGCTCGGACGTCGACCGGACCCAGGATCCGGTTCTGAACACCGTGTCACCCCCCGCCGCAGCGATGGCGCCGGCGCATGCCGTCCTGTCGTGGGACGACGGCACCGGGATATCCGATCCGGTGACGCCGCAGCCGCCGTTGACACCACCATGGCCGGTCCCACCGTCCGGACCCGCCGATCGGCGGACCGTCGGGAACCGGCTGGTCGCGGCGCTGCGCGACGGCCGCACGGCGGTGGTGGCCCTGTGCGTGGCCGGTGCCACGGCGGCGACAATCGGGGTCGTCGCGCTCAACCGCGACGGCGCGCGGGAGCCCGCCCCGGTCGTGGACCGGTTCGCGTTGTCCCAGGTGGCGCAGCGATATCGGGAGCTGGGGGCGGCGCTCCTGGCGGGTGCCCGCCGCTGCGTCCCGCTGGCACCGCAGGTCGGCGAGGTCGAGCGCGTGCGCTGCGACTTCACCGACCGCACGCTCGACCTGGTCCAGTACGGCTCCGCGGCCCGGCTTCGGCAGGAACGGGCCCGCACCGTGGACAGCACGATCGAGTGGGTGCGCTTCGGCCAGGTGCTGGACCGGGATGCGGCCTTCTCGATGCATGAGGACCGCACCGGGGCGGCCACCGTCTACTGGGACTCTGTCCTGCCCCGCCCGCAGAGCGCCGTCGTGACCAACTCCGCCGGATCGGAGGCGACCGATGGAACCGGCGCCACCATCGCGCGGCTGTCGCTGCCCGACCTGGTCGACTTCTACGACGGCCGGCGGTTCGGCGGCCTGACCCGGCCGGCGCTGGACGCCCCGCAGTTCCGTTCCGGCGTGCTGGCCGACCTGGCGCAGAACGACCTGAACGAGCAGAAGATGCACTGCCGGGCGGATCCGGGCGGGCTGTTCCCGCGGGCCGCCGAACAGGTCACCTGCACGTTCCGGGAGGGGGTCACGGCGTTGTACGTCCTGGTCGAGGACGCGGACTCCTACGCCTTCTACCGCAAGGACATCGCGTCCTCGGCGAACGCGGTGCCTGGTTCACATCACAGCGAGGCCTGGGAGGTCAGCACCGACCACAAGGGCGGGACGCTCACCTACTACGAGGAGAGCACGACGAGCCAGTCGGTCCTGTACTCAGAACTGGTCTACCGCGACCCCGACGACCGAGGTCTCCAGGAGCCGACCCTCGCCATTGCCGTGTACCGGCACCCGACCATGAGCCCCGCCCAGCTCAAGGCCTGGTGGAACCGGACGGCGGTGGACTGACTCCGCCCTCCCCGGGCCGGGCGGGCCGATCCCCCGGTCAGCCGGGATAGCTCAACGCGTCGAAGGTGCGCCGGACGCCGTTCACATCCGCGGGATAGGCGCGGTCAGGGTCGCCGTCCAGCACGGTCAGCACGTCGTCGTCGACGGTCCAGGCGTAGCGCAGGTTCTCGGCCGTGACGAAGCAGTAAAGCGTGCCCGAGCGACTGCCACGTGACCACTGCTCCTGGGCCGGCACGTGGTCCGGGCAGGTGCCGCTCGGCAGCGCGGAGGGGTCGGGACCGCCGAGATGGCGAAGGTAGCCGGCCACCGTTCCCGGCCCGCTGAGCGCCATCAGCCGCAGCGACCCGGCGGAGGCGTCCGCGAGCTCGCAGTCACGACCGGCCTGAGCGCCTGCCTGCCGGTCGGCGTCCGCCAGCTCGACGTTCCGGCAGGTGAGACCTGCCGGCGTCGCGGCCGTCAGCCGCTCCGCCGGCGAGGGACCGCGATCGTCCAGGAGCAGCCACGCCCCACCGCCGAACAGCACGGCCGCGGCCACGCCTCCAGCGACGAGAACGCTGCGGCGACCGACCGATCGGCCGCCCGGCTCTCCCGCCGACCATGGCAGGACGCCGGTCCACCGAGCCGTCGGCGCCACCGGTTCCGGCTGGCCTCCCCCGGCCGGCCGGGTGTCACCTTCGAGCGGAACGGTCTCCCCTGCCGAGCTCGGGACGGACCCGAGGGACCCGGCACCGGTTCCGGTGGCGGGAGCCGCGACCAGCCCGGGCCGCACCATTGCGTCCTTGGCGGGCATCGCCAGGATCTGCCGGATCTGCCGCCGGGCCTCGGCGATGGTCGGCCGCTGCACGGGATCCTTCGCCAGCAGGCCGGCCAGGAGACGGTTGAGCTCGCCCGTGCGTGGGTCGGAGCCCTCCAGCCGCGGGACCGGGCCCGCCGCGTGCCCCATGATCATCTGAGCCTGGGTCCCGACGAACGGCGGAGCTCCGGTCAGCAGCGTCCACAGCATGCATCCGAGCGAGTACACGTCGGATGCCGGGGTGGCCGGCCGGCCGTCGAACCGTTCCGGCGCCAGATAGGCGACGGTGCCCACCACGTCGCCGGTCTCGGTGGCCTGACCTGCGGGTTCGGCGATGCTACGGGCGATCCCGAAGTCGCACAGGTAGACGAAGTCGTCCTCGTCGTGCAGCGAACGCGGGCGGCACAGCACGTTGCTGGGCTTGACATCCCGGTGCACGACGCCGACCGCGTGCCCGTCGCCCAGCGCACCGGCCACCTGGTCGGTGATGCGCAGGGCACGCCGCGGCAGGAGCGGGCCGCCGGCCACCAACCGGCCGAGGTCGGGACCCTGGACCAGCTGCATGGCCAGGTACAGATTTCCGTGGATCTCGCCGTGGTCGTAGATCTGGGTCACGTGCGGGGAGTCCAGCTGGGCCAGCGCGGCGGCCTCACGGCCGAACCGGCCTCGGTAGGCCGGGTCCTGTGCCATGTCTTGCGGCAGCACCTTCAGGGCAACCGGCCGGTTCATCCGGGACTGCCAGGCGCGGTACACCACGCCCATCCCGCCGCGGCCGATCTCGGCGTCGATCCGGTAGTCGCCGAACTCGCCGCCGACCTGGGGTAGTCCTGTCCCGGTTATGGCCGCACACCTCCCGCCCGCAGAACGAACGACAGACAGATCCGACTGAACCACCCTAGCCTGACGGCCCCCACGGCCGGCCATCTACGGGCGACGATGAGCCTGGCCTCGGCGAATCAGTGCTGCATCAGGAACGCAACTGGCGGACGAGGACGAGACACATCTTCCGCCCGGCCCCGAACGGCTCTACCGCTGGGCGGAAGCAGAACACCGGGTGATGCGCGAGTGGGTGCCGCTCGCCCAGTTCTCCGTGCCGCACGAGGAATACATCAAAGGGCGCTTCCTGATCCGCCACGAGGATCTCGCCGCCGGGCGGTTCGACAAGGCGCTGTCCTTCTGCGAGTTCACCGAGTGAGCGAACCAGCACCGGCTCGGCCGGCCGCACGGACACTCGCCAAGCTCGCCCGGCCCGACGAGGCCCTCGACCCGGTCGCCGGTCCCGCTGCTGCTCACGCCGCGGTCGCGTCGCCGCTCCGGGCGGTCCAGAAGACCGCCGTGCCCAGCAGCGTGGTGGCGGCGACCAGGGCCGCCGCCACCCGTCGTTGTGTCAGCATGCCCGTCTTTGCCCGACGGACTCAAAAGTGTTCGCTCCGGCCGACACCGCGACCACCACAGCGCGGGGCGTCCGGGGGCTCGGCCCCGGAGCAAGGTGGAAGCCCGTCGATGGAGACGAGCGCGGCCCGGTAGCGGATCCGCACACCGGTCGGGCGCAGTGACCCATGTCACAGTGCCTGGTGAACCCGTTCCTGATCGGCGTTCGTCTTGCTGGTTGTGAAACGAAGCCTGAACGCGGCTGACGAGGAAGAACTCGTGCGCCGCACCGCCACCGGGGACCGGCGCGCGTTCGATGAGCTGTACCGGCGTACGTCGCCGTGGCTGCTCGCCCGGTTGCGGCGGCGGTGTTCCGACGATGACGTGGTCGCCGACGTGATGCAGGAGACCTACCTGGCCGTGTGGCGGGCGGCGGGCAGCTTTGCCGGGCTCGGCGCGTCGGGCGGCGCGGTCGGCTGGCTGTGGACCATCGCCGCGCACCGGCTCGTCGACGCGTTCCGGCGGCGGGCCCGGCACAACCAAGTGCCGGCGGTGCCGCTCGTCGAGTCGGTCGCCCCGGCCGCCGAGGACGAGGTCATGGCCGTACGGGTGGGCCAGGAACTGGAGCAGGCGCTGCTTGAGCTTCCGCCGGAGATGCGGCAGGTCCTGCGCGCGATGGTGCTGGACGGGTTCTCGGTGCGGGAGACCTCCCTGCTGCTGGGGGTGCCGGAGAACACGGTGAAGTCCCGGGCCCGGCGGGCTCGGATCGCTCTGCGGGAGGCGCTGTCATGACCACGCACATCAGCCCATCGATGATCGCCCGCTACGCCGGTCGGGGATCTGACCTCAACGAGGTCACGGTGTGGTCGATCGAGGTGCACCTGGAGGACTGCGCGGACTGCCGCGCCCTGGTGGCCGGAGCCACGACGGACGACACCGAGGCCCTGCTCGCCCGCGTCGCCGCCGGCGTGGACTTCGAGATCGCCGCCGGGCCGGCTCCCGCCCCGCGACGGCGCCGGTCGGCGGTGCCCGACCGCTGGCTGGTCTGGCACCTGGTGCCGTGGCTGACCATGACCGTGGCGGTGCTGGGCTGCGCCGTCCTGCTGCAGGCGCTGCAGCCGAGCCTGCCGTCGCTGGTGACACTGCTGGCCCCGGTGGCGCCGTTGCCCGGCGTGGTGATCGCGTGGAGCAGGCGCACCGACCCTGCCTGGGAACTGATCGCGAGCACCCCCGCGACCGGGCTGACGATCCTGCTGCGGCGTACGGCCGCGGTCCTGACCGTGGTCGTGCCGGCACTCGCCGTGGCGACCAGCCGCACCGGCGCTTCGCTGGCCTTGACGCTGCTGCCGTGCCTGGCCTTCACCGCCGCGACCATCGCACTGGGTGCCCTTGTCGGCGTTCGTCTCGCCGCCATCGGCCTCGGCGCCGGCTGGGCCTTGGCCGTGGTGCTGCCCGCCGTTCTCACCGCCGAACTACCGGCGGTACTGCAACCGGGCAGTTCACTCGTGTGGGCGCTGCTCATTGTCCTACTCGCCGGCATCACCGCGACGCAGAGCGACAAATTCCGCCGGCTCTCCAGCCACAACTAAGATCGAAAGGAGCTACCTATGCGTACGGTGAGCGCGGCAGAGACTGTCCCCACCACCTATCCCTGGGCCATCCATGCCGAGGGCTTGCGGGTGCGCGCCGGCCGGCACCTGGCCATCGACGGGCTCGACCTGGCGATGGGCATCGGTGTCCACGGGCTGCTCGGGCCGAACGGCGCCGGCAAGACCACCCTGATGCGGTCGCTGGCCACGGTGCTGAAGCCGGCCGACGGGCGGCTCACCCTGCTCGGCGAGTCGGTCGGCGGCCGGGCCGACCTGCGGAAGGTGCGCCGCAGGCTGGGCTATCTGCCGCAGCAGTTCGGGTTCTATCCCCGCTTCACGGTGCGGGAGTTCGTCGAGTACATGGCGTGGCTCAAGGAGATGCCGAAGACCGCCGTGCCCGGCGCGGCACAGCGGGCGATCGAGCGGGTCGGCCTCGCGGCCAAGGCCGAGGCGCGCATGAAGACGCTGTCCGGTGGCATGCTGCGCCGGGCCGGTATCGCGCAGGCGATCGTCAACGACCCGGCGGTGCTGCTGCTCGACGAGCCGACCGTCGGCCTCGACCCCGAGCAGCGCCTCGACTTCCGTGAGCTGCTACGCGACGTGGGCGTCGACAGTTGTGTCCTGGTCTCCACCCATCTGGTCGAAGACGTGGTGGCCGCCTGCACGGACGTGATCATGGTCAATGAGGGTCGGCTCGTCTACCAGGGCACCCCGGACGGCCTGGTCGCGCAGGGCAGCGAAGGCGACCCCGGCGACAGCCCCGCCGAGCGGGGCTACTCCGCGCTGCTGCGCCGCTACCGGGCGGGGACCAGCCGATGACCCGCATCCTGAATATCGAGCTGCGCCGTTCCGCGGCCCTGGGCTCGGCCCTGACCCTGTTCGTGATCGGCGTGCTGCTGCTCGCCACCGACCGGGCGATCTTCACCACCGGATGGATCCAGCTGGCCATGACCCAGCGGCTCTACCTGGCCGTGCTCTGGCCGTTGGCGCTGGCCGCCGGCGCCTGGCAGGCGAGCCGCGAGCACCGCTCGAAGGTGGCCGAGCTGTTCGCCAGCACTCCGCGCCCCCAGGCGCACCGGATGCTGCCGACGCTCCTCGCCATGGCGGTCGCGGTGCTCAGTGGATACCTGGCCATGGGCCTCGCCGGCGGCCTGTGGATCATCAGCACCGCCGAATACCTGCCCATCGCGGCCGTCGCCGTCACGGCCGTCGGCGTGCTCGCCTTGATCGCAGCGGTCTGGTTCGGCCTCGCGATCGGCCGCCTGCTGCCCTGGCGGGTGACCGCGCCGGCGCTGGGCATCGCGGGCCTGGGGCTGCTGCTGCTCATCCCCGGCGCGACCCGGCCGCACGGATGGCTGGCTCTGGCGTTCTCCCCGATCTACGAGATGAACCTGCCGGGCGCCTACGCGACCGTGCCCGGCCGGGCCAGCATCGCCCAGGCCCTGTGGCTTGCCGCCCTGGCGGTCACCGCATTGGTGCTGCTCGCCTCCGGCGGGTGGCGCTCCCGGATGGCGGCGCTGCTGCCCGTGGCACTGGGCGCCGCACTGGCGATCACGGTCATGCCCCACCAGAACAGATTCGTCAACAACGCGGTCGACCCGGTGGCCAGGGCACTGACGTGCACCGAGGACGAGCCGCGCGTATGTGTCAGCCGGATTCATTCGGGGCTGCTGACCGAGGTGACCGCGCCGGCCCGGGAAGGCCTGGCGGTACTGGCGAAACTGCCGGACGCCCCGACCACGGTGCACGAGGACACCACCATCTACTTCCCCGACAGCTATCCGCCGCGGCGCGCCGACACCGTGTTGCTCAGCGTCGAGACCGGCGACGACGCGCACCTCGCGGACCGAACCGAGGTGCGGGTGGACGTGGTGGCCGGTGCGTTCGCCAGCCCGCCGGACTGCGAAGCGGGCGTCGACCCGGCCGACCGGATCGCGGCCGCGCATTGGCTGATCGGAAGGGAACCGGCGAAGGCCAGTGCGGGTTTCGAGCCGGAGGACAACCAGCGGGCCGTGCAGCTGTGGAACGACCTGCGGCGACTACCCGCCGACAAAGCGAAGGCCCGCGTGGTGGCACTGCGCCAGGCCGCGGTGAACTGCACGGCCGACAGCGGGCTCTTCTCCAAGAGCACGCCATGAGGTGGCTGGCGCTGTACCTGCGCTCCCGGCGTGTCCCGATCGCGCTGGCCACGGCAGGCGGCTGCGCGGCGCTGATGTGGTCGCTGTGGTCAGCGTTCTCTGACGACCGCACCGTCGCCATACCGATGGTCATCCTGACGCTCCTGCTGATGGTCGCGGCCCTGACCGCCACCCTCGGCGGCCCCGACGACGCCCTGGATACGACAGCCGCGTTCTCCTGGCTGCCGCGACGCCTCGCTCACCTGCTGGCGGCCTTCCTGATCGTGGCGGTGGTACTGCTGGCCACGATGGCGACCGGGGCCCGTTTCGGCCCCGCCTGGCTGATAGTGCGCGACGCGGCCGGGCTCCTGGGGCTGACTGCGCTGTGCGCCGCCACGATGGGCACCGCCCGGGCCTGGTTCCTGCCACTGGGCTGGACGCTGGTCGCGATCATCACCCCACTGCCGGATCCGCTCGCGGGACGGATCCTGACATGGCAGGCACAAGCTCCGGACAACACGGCCGCCGCGATGACGGCCGGGCTGCTCGCGTTCGGCGGGCTCATCGCCTACACCGTGGCCGGGCCCGCCCGGAGCGCGCCCGCCGAGGCCGCCCAGCACTGACCCCGCCCTCGCCTCAACCGCACGAAGCCCTCGCCCCCGGGTGAGGGCTTCGTGCGGTTCGGCAGCGCACCCTGCCCCCGCTCGTGGCTACGCCCCGGCAGGGTCTCGTCAGTTCCCGGCGCTGGTGAAGTTCAGGACGTCGATCCGGCTGCCGCCGTTGTGCGGTGCGAAGACGCTGGCAATGTTGTTGGACTTCAGCAGGCGGTGGTCGAGCAGCGGATCGGAGGTGAAGGTCGCCGCGGACCGGTAGCGTACGGCCCAGTCCGACCAACCCGAGGCTCGAGACGCGGTCGCGATCTGCAGCACGCCCGTGTTCGAGGCGGCGCTGACCACGAACAGGTTGTCACGGGAATCGACGCCGATGTCACCGCGGCTGACGCCCGCCTGATAGCCGAGGATCCGCTGGCGCCACTGGCCGGTCGCAGCCTCCCGCCAGAAGTGGACGAGCACGGCGCTGGTGCGGGCCCTGGTGAAGACGGCGTCACTGGGCGCCGACGGCGGCAGGTGCGAGGCCAGCACGTGCACGTTTCCCGCCGAGTCGACGGTCTGCGATTCCTGGTTCATCAGGCCGCGGTTCTGTCCGATGCTCCAGAACCGTGCCGCGGCGGTAGTCGTCGAGATCGGACTGGAGTCGGCGGTGCCGATCAGCGCACCCGAACCACCGCGCCACGTCCGGCCTCGGTCGGTGCTGTACGCGTAGTAGAGATCGTGGTTGGTGCTCGCGTCGAAGGTCTCTCGGACGGTCCAGGTCGTGTGCAGCACGCCCTGGCCGTCGTACTGGAAACCGAACAGGTAGGCATTGTTGCCGAGGGTGGTGCCGTCCATGATCTTGCCGACGAAACTCCACGCACCAGCCCGATATTCGAACAGGACCTGGTTGCCGTTCCCGCTCTGCCCCGTACGGATCGTCAGTTGCAGATTGCCGTCGGGCATGGTGGTGAACTGCGGATAGGTCATGACGGCCATGTCGCGTCCGGCGAGGCTGTTCTGCACGGCGCCGAAGATGCCCGGTGACCAGGCGGCGGTGTCCGGTGCGGTCGCGATGCCGGCCACCGACTTGCGGTAGCGGAAACGCTGGGCATGCATGTCGAACGAGAGGTGGATGCTTCCGTCCTCGTGCGAGAGCCCGATGCTGATCACATTGTGTGAATCAGTGGTGGTGGTGCGATAGTCCGTCAGGCGAATGGTCTGCCACGTGCCGTTCGTCGGACGCCGGGAGACGTTGACATAGCCCTCCTCGTCCCAGAACGCCGCGTATTGCCATCGGCGATGCGAGACGATGCCGTCCTGCTGGAATGATTCGCCGTTCATCAATCCCGTGTAGCTCTCCGCGGTGCGGCCCTGGGTGGTCAGCGTGGTCGTGGTCGGCGTGTT
>NZ_QHHV01000430.1:0-956 GCF_003947245.1 Actinoplanes sp. ATCC 53533
CACGCCGGGCAGCGCCACGCCGGGCAGCGCCACGCCGGGCAGCGCCACGCCGGGCAGCGCCACGCCGGGCAGCGCCACGCCGGGCAACGCGGATTCGGTTGACGATGAAGCTGCGAGTGGCGCTGCCACCACGGCGAAGAAGACGGCAGGCACTCGGCTGCCGTTCGGTCCGCGCCCGTCCAAGACCGACTCCGCAGCACCGTCGACCGAGGCCGAGGCGAAACTCGCCAGCCCGGAGGCGGAGGAGCCATCAGCAGCGGCATCCCTGACTGACACCGCAAAGCCCGACAACGCAACCCAAAAGCCGATATCAGCCGTCAAGGCCACCGAGGCGGGGACCCCGGCCGCGAAGCCCGTGGGCACCAGGGTTGTCGACACGCCGGAGGCGCACCCCGGCACGACGGACGCCGAACCGGCTGAGAAGGCGGTAGCCGACGCCGCCGCGCCGCCTGAGTCCCAGACCGGGACAAGTGCACTCGCGGCCACAGGAACGGCTTCCAAGGCGGCGGAAGGCGCATCTGCGGTCGAAGCGGCCGTGACGGAGGCGGAGACGACCGCGTCGGAAGCCGCGGCAGTGGTGGACAAGACCGGGAAGGACTCGCCCAAGCCCGGGGCCGGCGCGGAGACCGATACGCGTGGAGTCGGGACTGCCGAGTCCAAGGCCAGGGCCGACGCAGAGATTGACTCGCCCGAAGCCGGCACTGACGCGCCTCAGGTCGGGCCGAGGGCGGAGGCCGACTCACCCGGGGCCGATGCGTCCGAGGCTGGAGTTGGGGCCGGCTCGTCCGGGGCCGGGACTGTTGCGGCGAGGGTCGGGGCGGACTCGCCTGAAGCCGGGACCGATATGTCCGAGGCTGGAGCTGGGGCCGACTCGTCCGAGGTTGGAACTGCTGCGGCGAGGGTCGGGGCGGACTCGCCTGAAGCCGGGACCAATACGTCCGAGGCTGGAGTTGGGG
>NZ_QHHV01000431.1:0-1723 GCF_003947245.1 Actinoplanes sp. ATCC 53533
CCCGATGGTCGGCAATGAGGCGGGCCACGAGTTCCGCCGCGACGTCGGCGGAGCGGGTGACAACCGCGTCGTACTCGATGGCCTCGTCGGGATTGACGTGGATGTGTTCGGTTTGGCCGAAGCCGAGGACTGCGGTGTTGCCGGGTTTGGCGACGCTGCCGTAGGAGATCATGGTCGCGGGGTCGAGACCGATCGCTGGGATCACCAGCGAACCGTGCGGCAGGTCGAGGGCGGTCAAGGCGTCGAGCATGCTGGCGACCTGACCAATGAGGTGCTCGACGTCGATCAGGGCGCCGATGGATCCGCGAGGAAGCGGCGCCCATGTCGACCGCTGGCCGGAACGCGTCACTGCCATGCCCTTCGCGTTGTCCCAGCCGCCACCAGTCACCCGAGCGAGAGTGGCGTCGGAATGGGATTCCAGCGCTTCGAGCCGGTTGAAGATCCCGGTCTGGCGCCCGTGGTTGGGTAGTTGGTCCTTGAGGTCGCTTAACTCGCTGACCTGTACCCGGGCATCTTCCCCCGAGAAGGCCAAGTGCACCTCGACTGCTGCTGCGCCCTGTCGGCCTTGACGTCCGTGCATCGGATCAAGGTCGCGGTGCCAAGACACCGTGATCGGCGGTGCCGGGTTCTGCCATCGCAGTCTGCCGGCAGGCACCCGCCCAGGCGCCTTCTCAGCCACGGGAAACGGGGCAACTGATGCGGGCGGGTTCGAGACGGTCGCCGACGGACCGGGGAACGGCGGCGGCATGGTGGGCTTGTTGCGCTCACGCCGGACGCCTTCGAGGACCATCTTGCGCGCGGTGTCCTCGTCTTTTCCCTGGATTCGGATCTGGACGACCTGGCTGAGTAGGCCCGTCGGCTGGCATTCCTCCACCATGATCGGCACGAGAGCGTTCTTCGCGCCTTCCGGATCAGTGGCGAACACGGCAGTCCACTCCGGGGTCGGGAACTGGGCCTTGAGATATGCCGGTGAGAGCACAGCGATCATGCGTGGGCACTGCTTGAGGGCCTTGTCCATCTCCACGGCGAAGTTGCTGCCGGGCCGAAAGTCCCACTCCTGGATCGTCACCGTGTGGCCGTCGGCTTCGAGGATGTATGCGATCCAAGTGGCCCACGCCTTGTCGACGGAGGTGTAGGAGACGAAGAAGTCCTTCACGACGGAGTCCACTCGACCGAGGATAGAGGCCAGGTCCGACAAGTTCCGACGCCACGCACCGGTCGGGTAGATGGAAGGGATCGGAGATCTGCCGCCTCCCCAGAGGCCTGAGCCTCGATCCACCGATGAATGTTGATGGGTGGCGGCGTGCCGATATAGAAAGTGCCCTCTGAACTGGGAGGATAGGAGTTACGACGCTTCTATTCCACCGGTTCGAGAGGGCACCTCGCAGGTGAGATTACGCCAAGACACGCCAGTCGTGCGCGCAACGTTCGACGATCCGAATCTCGTGTCGTGCGCCGGGCTCGTGCCGGTGATGCGCCTGGCCGATCAGGTCGGCCTGCACGACGCGGTCGCCGGCCGGGTCCGGCTGCCGACGGACAAGGGGTCGAACCCCGCGGGCAAGCTCGCCACGATCGTCGCGGCGATGCTCGCCGGCGCGGACAGCATCGACGACCTCGACATCGCCCGACACGGTGGCATGCGGTCGCTGTTCACCAGCGTGTACGCGCCTCGACGCTCGGATCGTTCCTGCGCACGTTCACCACGGCCACGTGCGGCAGTTGC
>NZ_QHHV01000432.1:0-1667 GCF_003947245.1 Actinoplanes sp. ATCC 53533
GGCGCTGCGGGCGCTGCGGGCGCTGCGGGCGCTGCGGGCGCTGCGGGCGCTGCGGGCGCTGCGGGCGCTGCGGGCGCGACCAGCATCTGGCCGCTGACCGCCTCTGCCGCGCCCTACCGCGGGCCGCTGCGGTCCGATCCGTTCACCGTCCGGGGTGGCCTCCGGCGACCCGGAACACGACGGCTTCGTGCTGTGGACCCGGCTGGCCCCGACCCCGCTCGCCGACGACGGTCTGGGCGGCATGCCGTCCCGCGATGTGCCGGTGCGGTGGGAACTGGCCGCCGACGCCCGCTTCCGCCGGGTCGTCCGCCGCGGCGTCGCCGTCGCCCGGGTGGCCGCGGCGCACTCCGTGCACGTCGAACTGCACGGCCTGGCGCCGGCGCGCGAATACTTCTACCGCTTCAAGGCCGAGAAGTACGTGTCACCGACCGGCCGCACCCGGACCGCCCCGGCACCGTGGGCGAGCGGCGGCACGCTGGCCATGTCGTTCGCGTCCTGCTCGCAGTACGAGCACGGCTACTTCACCGCCTACCGGCGGCTGGCCGAGGACGAGCCGGACCTGATCCTGCACCTGGGCGACTACCAGTACGAGTACGGACCGGACACATACAACATTCCGGGCGGCAACCCGCGCGACCACCAGGGCCCGGAGACGGTGACGCTGGCGAACTACCGCCAGCGGCACGCCCAATACAAAACCGACCCGGACCTGCAGGCGGCCCACGCGGTGGCGCCGTGGGCGGTGGTCTTCGACGACCACGAGATCGAGAACAACTGGGCTGACGAGATCCCCGAGCAGCCGGACCCGAACTTCCCGGCCCGGCGCGCGGCGGCGTTCCAGGCCTACTACGAGAACATGCCGCTGCGCCGCACCTCGATCCCCCGCGGCATCGACATGCAGCTGTACCGGCGCCTGCACTGGGGCCGGCTGGCGACATTCCACCTGCTCGACACCCGCCAGTTCCGCGACGACCAGGGCTGCGGCGACGGCTACCGGGACTGCCCCGCGGCGACGGACCCGGCCCGCTCGATCACCGGCGCGAAGCAGGAGAAGTGGTTGCTCGACGGCTTCCACCGCTCGACGGCCCGCTGGGACATCCTAGGCCAACAGGTCTTCTTCGGCCAGCGCGACAACAACGCGGGCCCCGCGAAGGTGGTCAGCATGGACTCCTGGGACGGCTACGCGGCCTCCCGCGACCGCATCACCCGCGGCTGGGTGAACGCGGCCGTCCGCAACCCGGTGGTCCTGACCGGCGACGTGCACGCCCACTGGGCGGACGAGCTCAAGCTGGACTACACGGACCCGACCTCGCGCACGGTCGGCACGGAACTGGTGTGCTCGTCGATCACCTCCACGGGCGACGGAGTGGACGTGGTCTCGGGCCGGCACCCGTGGGCGGCCTGGAACCCGCACCTGCGCTTCTACAACAACCAACGGGGCTACGTCCGCACGAAGATCACCAAGGACGCGATGACAACCGACTTCCAGGTCCTGCCGTACGTGACCCGCCCGGGAGCGGCCGTCCACACCCGCGCGACCTTCGTGATCGAGGACCGGGTGCCCGGGTTGCACCAGATCGCGGACAACCCGACGCCGGGCGGAAGCGCCGCGCTCCGGGGCGGTGACCTGGGTGCCGCCACGGTCCAGCAGGAGACCGAGCGGCCCT
>NZ_QHHV01000433.1:0-4266 GCF_003947245.1 Actinoplanes sp. ATCC 53533
TACCGTGATTCCCGTGCACCGGGTCACCGCGAGGCAGGCCCTGGTGACGGTGCTGTAGATGTTGGCCTGGTTGCCGCCCTGTGCGATGTCCAGCTCGGTGATCTGGACGTCGACGCCGAGATCGGCGAAGCGCTGCAGGTTCGCCTGATACGTCGAGTCGATGCCGGTGCCCAGATGCGACTGGAAACCGACGCAGTCGATCGGCACGCCACGCGACTTGAAGTCACGAACCATGTTGTAGATCCCGGTCGACTTCGCGTTGACGCCATCGGTGTTGTAGTCGTTGTAACAAAGCTTCGCGGCGGGATCCGCGGCACGCGCGGCCCGGAACGCCGCCTCGATCCAGTCGTTACCGGTCCGCTGCAGGTTCGAATCACGCCGGCCACCACCACCGCCGTCGGCGAACGCCTCGTTCACCACGTCCCAGGCGTAGATCTTGCCCCGGTAATGCGTGGCGACCTGCGTGACGTGGTTGATCGCCGCATTCCGCAGCGCCGTGCCCGACATGCCCTGCGCCCAACCCGGCTGCTGCGCGTGCCACAACAGGGCATGCCCACGGACCTTCGCGCCCATCGAGCTGCCCTGGTTGAGGATCCGGTCACCGTTGCCGTAGGTGAAGTTGCCCTGGGACGGCTCGGTGGCGTCCCACTTCATCTCGTTCTCGGCGGTGACCGAGTTGAACTCGGTGGTGAGGATCCGGGTGTATGTCGAGTCACCGAGCTTGCCGGCCGCGATGGCCGCACCGAAGTACCGGCCGGTCTGCGCGGCCGACGGGCCGAGGGTGGTCGCCGCGTTCGCGGTGCCGACCACGGCGACACTGGCGGCGGCGACCACGGCGGCCGCGGCGGCCGTGAGCAGCGCCGTACGCCGGCGTCGGGAATTGGACCTGACATGCATGGCGGGAAACCTTTCGGGGGATGGGGAGCTTCAGCAGGCTGTTGTGGTCGCCGGACCAGTCGCGTGCCATGCCGATTCGAGAACGAAGGAATCGTTAGCGTTAACAAGTGTCCGGGATGTTACGGGAGCGCTCCCATGCATTCAAGTCCGTCGTTCGATTTTCCCCATTCCGGCAGTCGTAACGGTTTTTCAGTGCCGAATTTCGATAAGACACGGGCGCCGTTCGCAACCGCCCGACCTGGTAAGCACGGGATCTCCAGGCATGATCCGCCGCCGCCGGCCGGCACGGACAACAGCGATACGAATGATGGCCGCCGCGGACCGAAGATGCGCCGAAAAGTGTTATGCGGAGGATCGGCGAGAAGTCGGCCCGCCCGCCTCGGCGCGCCACCCGTGCGGCCTGTACAAATTTTCGTACTTGAATGTTTCGAAACGTTCTGGCAATCTCCGGACGAGTGTTAACGCTCTCAACCATCGGCGCGGCCGCCTTTCCGACGGCTGCTAGCGCTGACGCGCCTGGTCCTGTGGATCTGCACCGGCGCCGCGAACCAACTCTGGACAAGGTGGTAAATCATGAGGCGTTTGAAGACCGTGCTAGCCGCGGCTCTGCTGCTGTTAGGCACCGCGGTCATCCTGCCCGCGTCCGGGGCGCAGGCACTGGAGAACGGCGTGGCGCGCACCCCGCCGATGGGCTGGAACAGCTGGAACACGTTCGGCTGCAACATCAACGAGGCGCTGATCCGTGGGATGGCCGACGCCATGGTGAGCAGCGGCATGCGGGATCTGGGCTACCAGTACGTCGTGGTCGACGACTGCTGGTTCAACCCCAACCGGGACAGCGCCGGCAACCTTCAGGGCGACCCGGGCCGCTTCCCGAGCGGCATGAAGGCCCTCGGCGACTATCTGCACGGCAAGGGGCTGAAATTCGGCATCTACCAGGTGCCGGTGGACAAGACCTGCGCGCAGTACTTCGGTTCCTACCCCGGCGCGACCGGCAGCCAGGGACACGAGGCGCAGGACGCCCGGCAGTTCGCCGCCTGGGGCGTCGACTTCCTCAAGTACGACTGGTGCTCACCGGCCGGCAGCATCAACGACCAGGTGACCACCTTCGCGAAGATGCGCGACGCGCTGGCCGCCACCGGCCGGCCGATCGTGTACAGCATCAACCCCAACAGCATCCACGCCAAGACCGGCCCGCAGCGCAACTGGGGCGATGTCGCCAACATGTGGCGCACCACCGAGGACATCACCAACGCCTGGGACACCGGCCAGACCAACGGCTACCCGATGGGCATCCAGAACATCGTCAACGTCACCGTGCCGCTGGCCGGCTACGCCCGGCCGGGTGGGTTCAACGACCCCGACATGATGGAAGTCGGCCGGGGCGGGATGACCGACACGGAGATGCGCAGCCACTTCGCCCTCTGGGCGATCATGGCGTCGCCGCTCATCGCCGGCAACGACCTGCGCTCGATGACCTCCGCCACCCAGACGATCCTGAAGAACCAGAACCTCATCGCGATCAACCAGGACACCCTCGGCCTGCAGGGGACGCAGGTTTCCCACGACGGCACCCGCCGGGTGCTGGCCAAGCGACTCGCCAACGGCGACGTCGCGGTGGCCCTGTTCAACCAGGGCAGCGGCACGACGACGATCAGCACCACGGCCGCGGCGGTCGGCAAGACGGGCACCTCGTTCACCCTGCGCGACGCCTGGACCAACGCGACCAGCACCAGCACCGGCGCCATCACGGCGAGCGTGCCGGGACACGGCACGGTGGTGTACCAGGTCAGCGGCGGCACCGGAACCCCGCCGGAAAGCACCACCACCCTGGTCAGCGCCGCATCCGGGCGCTGCCTGGACGTGCCGAACAGCAACACCGCCAACGGCACCCAGCCGGTCATCTGGGACTGCGGCGGCGCGGCCAACCAGCGTTGGACGACGACCGGCCAGTCCATCCGAGCCCTCGGCAAGTGCCTCGACGCACCGGCCAACGCCGCTCCCGGCGCGAAGGCCCAGCTATGGGACTGCAACAACGGCACCAACCAGCAATGGACGCTCAACGCCGACGGCACCATCCGCAACACCCAGTCCGGGCTGTGCCTCGACGTCGACCGCAACCTCACCGCGAACGGCACCGTCGTGCTGCTGTGGACCTGCTCCACCGCCGCGAATCAACGGTGGTCCCGAGCCTGACCGACGTGGCGGCGGACAGCCATCCCTGAACGAGACATCGGAATGAGCTCCTTGAATGGGGGATACATGAGATCCGAGGAAACGTATCCGAGCACCGCGAACCCGCGCCGGCGGCGTTGGTTGTCGGCGGCAGTTGTGTCGGTGACCGCGTTGGCTGGTGGGTTGCTGACGGTGGTGACCGCGCCGGCGGCGTCGGCGGCGACGGTCGACACCAGCGCCTCCTACGTGCTGGTCAACCGCACCAGCGGCAAAGCCCTCGACGTCTACAACCTGGCCACCACCGACGGCGCCCGGATCACCCAGTGGACCCGCAACGACGGCGCCCAACAGCAGTGGCAGTTCGTCGACTCCGGCGGCGGCTACTACCGGCTCAAGTCCAAGCACTCCGGCAAGGTCCTCGACGTTTCCGGCCGGTCGACCGCCGACGGCGGCGCCATCGTGCAATGGGCCGACAACAACGCCACCAACCAGCAGTTCAGCATGCAGGACATCGACGGCTTCATCCAGCTGATCAACCGCAACAGCGGCAAGGCCCTCGAAGTCCAAGGGGCGTCCACCGCCGACGGCGCCAACATCGTCCAGTACACCGACTGGAACGGCGCCAACCAGCAGTGGCAACTCGTCCAGGTCGGCACCTCCACGCCCCCGACCGGCCCGTGCACGCTGCCGTCGTCCTACCGCTGGACCTCGACCGGCTCACTGGCCAACCCGAAGGCGGGCTGGGTGTCCCTCAAGGACTTCACCACCGCCCCCTACAACGGCAGACACCTCGTCTACGCCACCACCCACGACACCGGCACCACCTGGGGCTCCATGAACTTCAGCCTCCTGACCAACTGGACCGACATGGCCTCCGCCAGCCAGAACACCATGTCATCCGCCACCGTCGCACCCTCACTGTTCTACTTCGCCCCCAAGAACATCTGGGTCCTCACCTACCAATGGGGCCCATCGCCCTTCATGTACCGCACCTCGAACGACCCCACCAACCCCAACGGCTGGTCCGCGGCACAACCACTGTTCACCGGCAGCATCACCGGCTCCGGCACCGGACCCATCGACCAGACGATCATCGGCGACGGCACCACCATGTACCTCTTCTTCGCCGGCGACAACGGCAAAATCTACCGAGCCGGCATGCCCATCGGAAACTTCCCCGGAAACTTCGGCGCC
>NZ_QHHV01000434.1:0-1900 GCF_003947245.1 Actinoplanes sp. ATCC 53533
CCGGCCGGGATGCCACCTAGCACTGGAACGCCGAGCCGGCCGAGCCTGTCGCGGAGGACATCGACGACGCCCCATCCTCCGAGCGTCTCGTCCTCGAGGTCCTGCTCGAAGTTGACGAAGCATCCGAGCACGATTCCGGCGACACCGTCGAGGTCGCCGGTGCGCATCAGTTGAGTCAGGGCTCGGTCGACCTCGCCGATGCCGGTGCCGCGTTGGTGCTCGAGCCGGGACGACCTCGATCGATCACATCGTCGGCTGCCCGTAGCCCAGCAGTACCATGGCGGCCCGGTTGTCGGGTCGTGACCAGAACAGTTCGTGCAGATCGGCAGGAAGCTCGTCGCGGTAGGTACCCGTATGCCCACGGCGGAAGAACCGGTCGTCATGACGGCGCAGCTCGTCCAGAGACGGGACCGAGGCCTCGGACCGCACCGTCAGGTCGGGCGCCAGCCGGGTGACGATCGACGGGACTGCGGCCCACGGGTCGCGGGTCAAATCCTCGTAACGCAACATGATGCGATGCGCGGCCGGCGGTTGCAGCCAGCTGAGGACGTTGTTACCCCAGCTGCCGGTACCGACGGGAGTGTCCCTCAGGATTCTCGCGCGCAGCTCGGCTTCGTAGCGGTCAGGATCGTCCTCGCTGTCTTGCCGCGCCCACGATACGAGGGCGTCACGGCCATCCCGGACCAGGCAAATGGCATGGTCGCGTTCGTCGACATCGGCATCACGCTGCCGATGGGTCTTGATGAAATGCGGCTCGTCGCCAGCGCGTAGGTCCGCCAGTTCTCCGGGGCGCTCGGTGAACCCGATCAGGTCCGTGCCGAGCCGGGCCGCGACGCCGTCGACGTCATAAACAGTCGAGGTCCGCACCCCGTACAGGCGGTGCATGATGATCCGCAGAAAGGTGTTGCCAGAGCGCGGAAACGACGCAACCCAGACGAGCATCCCTGCACTGTAGTCAAGCAACCCCGGGCTGACGTCGTTGTGGTTGCCGCCCGTCAGCAGTGCCGCGAGGGCACATCGCCCAGGCGGGTGAAGCAGCTGATCTGGCAGCCAGGCCGGCCGCGCGAGCGGGCATGCGAGATGGGGACGATCCTGCAGCCCATCGAGCCGAGCGGTGCTGATCGACGTGTCCGGTCGGCCCGACGCAGCGGACGGCGAGCCGGCTGCAAAAGCCGATGTTCGCACCGACGTCGATGAAGGCGTCTCCAGGCCGGCGCCGGGATTGCAGCCAGCCGGTGATGTGAGGTTGCCAGGCGCCGAGGAGGTAGCGGTAGCGCTGAATGATGTCGCTGGTGGTCACCGGAATCCGGCCCGTAGCGGGTGCGGGTGGCGGTGGTGATCGGGTGGTCGCGCAGGTGCCGGTCGAGCAGGCCGGCGGCAGCCGCGGCAAGGCGCCACACCGATGCGTACCGGACGAAGCGGCTCAAGAGTCGGGCGAGCATGATGCGTCTGCGGGAGTGTCGGGCCCGAACGGTGCTGGGCATGGCGTGATGTGGAGCCGTTCAGCGGCGATGGAAGGTGAGGCGTCCGGTGACGGTCTGGTTGTTAGTGGGGTTGACAGGTTCGGGGAAGACAACGTTCGCGCACCGGTTGGAGGCCCGTGGGGTTGTCCGGCTCAGCGTGGATGAACTGGTATTCGCCAAGCATGGCCGCTATGGGGTCGACTACCACGAATCGGAGTATCCCGAGAAGGAAGCCCCGGTCGTCGTGGCGGTCTACCGGCGGCTGGTGGAGCTGGTGGCTGCCGGCCTGGACGTAGTGCTGGACGCAGGCTTGTGGCGTCGTACGGACCGGGATGAGGTCAAGAAGCTGGTCGAGGCGGCGGGCGGCGCCTGGCGACTGATCTACTTCGACGTGGGCCGGGATGAGCTGTTGCGGCGGCTGGCGGAACGCAACCGGC
>NZ_QHHV01000435.1:0-1763 GCF_003947245.1 Actinoplanes sp. ATCC 53533
AGCGAGATCCTGAACAACCTCGGCAAGGACGCCGGCGTGGCCCGCAACGTCACGTTCGAGGAGGCCGGCGCCCTGGCGGGCACGGACAACACCGCGGCCCTGTTCAACGGCAACACCTCGGTGGTCGAGCTGCCGAAGGGCATCGTGAAGCGCAGCCGCGACACCGCGGTCGAGATGTGGTTCAAGATCTCCGGCACCCAGTCCGGCGGCCCGCTCCTGGGCTATCAGGACAAGGCGGTCGACCAGACGCCGACCACCGGTGTGCCGCTGCTCTACATCGACACCAGCGGCCAGCTCCGCGGCCAGTTCAAGACCACCTCGGCCACGCCCAGCCCGATGACGGTGCCCGGCGACGTGCGCAACAACGAGTGGCACCACGTCGTCATGTCGGTGACGGCCGACGTGCAGACCATCTACCTGGACGGCGTGCGCAAGGTCAGCAAGCCGATCGCCGAGGGCGTGCTCGACCACAGCCTGCTGACCTTCAACCAGGCCGGCGCGGCCTGGGCGACCTCGCCCGCGTCCTGGCCCGGCTGGGGCACGACTGCCAAGCGCACCTTCAACGGCTGGCTCGACGAGGCCGCCGTCTACGGCCACGCGCTCAGCGACCAGAGCGTCAAGGCCCACTACGACCTCGGCAAGAACAAGGCCGACCAGCTCGCCGTGGTGACCCTGCCGAGCGGCAAGATCGCCTCGGAGGCCGCCTACGACACCTCGGCCGACCGGGTCAAGGAATACACCGACGGCAACGGCGGCACCTGGAAGATCGGCCTGCCTACCGTCTTCGGCGGCGACACCGACCTGCGCCGCGGGGTGCAGGTGCTCGACCCGGCCGACCGCCCGTACCTCTACGAATACGACGCGCTGTCCGGCCGGATGCTGCGCTCGGGTTCCCCGATCGGCATCAGCACCCGGCCCGAGGACCGTCCGCCGACGCCCTCGCCCACCCCGTCCACGCCGACCGAGATCTGCACCTCGCCCGACCCCGGTGACCCGCAGTTCTGCACCACCATCCCCGGTGGCGCCGGCGGGCCGGTGTTCACCGAGGCCGAACTCGGGGGCATGGTCGTGCGGTCCTTCGGCTACGACGCCCAGGGCCGGCAGAACCTGATCGTCAACGAGAACGGCGCCTCGGTCGCGCTGACCTTCGACGACCGTGGCAACGTCACGTCGCGCAAGGCCTGCCGCAAGCCGGGCGACTGCCAGACGTCGTACACCAAGTACACGACGCCGTCGATGACCAACCCGTTCGACCCGCAGAACGACCTGCCGACCGAGGTGCGCGACCCCCGGTCGTCGAGCGCCACCGACTCCAGGTACCTCACCTCGACGACGTACGTGTCCAGCGGCGAGGTCGACAAGGAGACCGGTCCGGACTTCAGCAACACCAACACCGACTACACCGTGGGCGCTGAGCCGTCGTTCAACCCGGCCGGCGAGTCCATGCCGCCCGGGCTGCCGTCCGCGGTGACCGACACCGAAAACCGGGTCACCCGGTTCAAGTACAACTCGTCCGGCGACCTGACCTCGACGACCACGCCGTCCGGTCTGGTCACCGAATCGACGTACGACGTGCTCGGCCGCAAGATCCAGGACAAGGAGAAGTCCGACTCGTACCCGGACGGCGTGGTCACCACGTACACGTACGACGACATGGGCCGGCTGCTGACCACCACCGGCCCGGTGACCACCAACGCGGTGGACGGCAGCAAGCACCAGGCCGTCACCGCGAACACCTATGACGTGGACGGCAACGTCGTCAA
>NZ_QHHV01000436.1:0-1689 GCF_003947245.1 Actinoplanes sp. ATCC 53533
GCCCGGGAGTACGACGCGGGGATCGGCCGGTTCATCTCGGTGGACCCGATTCAGGACATGACGGATCCGCAGCAGTGGAACGGTTACTCGTACTCCAACAGCAGCCCGGTCACCTTCGCCGACCCGACTGGCACGCGGATGGACCCTGACGAACCAGGCTGCACGCCCGGGCCGGGCGGCACCTGCGGCACGCCCAGCACGTCGAAGAACCGGCCGCCGACCGGTGGCAACGCTACCGCGTCCTTGAGTTTGACCCGCGAGCTCGGCCCGAGCACGAACGGCGGTGGCAGCACGTCTGCCCACGACACCGCGATCGCGCTGCGTGTCCTGGATTTGCAGCGCCTGTACAAGGGAGCCTGGATCAGCGTGAGCCTGGGCAACGCGCCCGGCGCCGACCTGGTCTGCTGGAACTGCGCGGCGATTGCGAGCAAGGGTGCCGTGCGGCAGGTCTGAGTCTGGGAGATCAAAGCGGAGAATCAAAGGACTTCCACCGCAGTGACCAGTAGGGACCGGGGCATAGCCTGGGCGTCGAACGATGTCCTCCGCGGGCGGCAGGACGGTGCGCCGATTCCCGTGGTGGCCGGTCGCAAGTTCCCCACACCCAGTGCCGGCGTCAACAATCAGAAGCTGAACCAGGTGGTCACCGTGTACTCGGATCCGGACACGCCCGAGCACAACGGCATCGAGTACTACCGTACGGACGACTACAAGTAAGAAGGTTCCGGCCGGGCACCAACTGCGGCGCAACACCGAGGAAGCCTTCGACGCGGTGACCGACTCCCAACTGGAGACCGATCGTCACCGGGTAAGGCGCAGGACACCGTCGGCGTCAAGGACGATCCGGTCAGCGGCTGGGCGATCGCCGGCGGGATCGGCTTGGCTGTCGCCTTCGGCGGCTGGTGGCTGATCGGGGGTAGTTCGGTGGCGAGTGGAGCGGCGCGGCTCGGCTCCAGGGCGGACTATGTTCTCGCGGGCTGATGAATACCGGTGATCGAGGAGTGAGTATGGCGACGCACGGCCATCGACAGCGATGTGTTGTCATGCTGACCCTGCCGGTCGGCCCGGACCGCGAGCGTGCGGTCCGGGCGGCCCGGCTGTGGTTCGAGCTGTGCGCGGCCCGGCTGCACCGCGAGTTCGCGCGCTGGTACGGGCCACGCCGTCGGACAAGCTGGACCGGGTCGGTGGCCCAGGGCCCCGGCAAAGTCGTGGGTGTGTCCGGCTTGGGGTGATTGGTGGAGACGCGCCCTTGCTGGTGGCAGCAGGGCGGGCATGACCGGTTCAGAAGATCATCGAGGTTTCTCGAGGCCTTGTTGATCTGTCCGAAGTGAGCCATGCCCGCGTCACTGAGCTGCCACGAAGTTTCCGGACAGGGGATCTAATATGATCTCGGTCTGGGATGGAGATGGGCATGGCGCGGCAGAAACGGTCCTACTCGCAGGAGTACCGCGATGAGGCGGTGAAGATGGTGATCGAGACGTCACGTCCGATCGCGGTCGTCGCGCGGGAACTCGGCTTGTTGGACGGCACTCTCGGTAATTGGGTCAGCGCGTATAGGAAGAGTCACCCTGTGGAAGAACAGCCCCTGGCTTTGCCGGATCGGGCGCGGTTGAAGGAACTCGAACGTGAGAACCGGGAGTTGCGGCTGCAGAACGAGTTCCTGAAAAAAGCGGCGGCCTTCTTCGCTCAGGA
>NZ_QHHV01000437.1:0-5019 GCF_003947245.1 Actinoplanes sp. ATCC 53533
GGTCGCCGAGTCGCTCCGCGAGGCGGTCCGCGTCGGCGAATGAGATGTCGGTGCCGCGCTTGCGGACCAGCGTCACGCTCTCCTGGCGTTCGAAGATGTTGACCTCGATGGCGCCCCAGACGTTTGACCACGTCTGGTTTCGGGAGGTGAGGATGACGTGTCCGCCGCTCGAGGGAATCAGCGACGAGATGTCGTCGGGCTCCGTCGCATTGTCGTAGACCAGCAGCCAGCGCAGGCTGGTCGAGCTCAGGGCGTCGATCACCAGGGAGGACGCCTGCATCAGGTCCTCGGTTACCGGCACACCGAGGACGCGGCCCAGGTCGACCAGGGACTGCAGGACGAGGGACTGCTGCTCGGACGGGATCCACCAGACCAGGTCGTAGCGGTCGGCGAAACGGTAGGCGTATTCCACCGCGAGCTGCGTCTTTCCGACGCCGCCGAAGCCGTGTAAGGCGGTGGGCAGCACCGAGGTCTTCGACCGCGTCTCCAGGGACCGCTGCAGGCTCAGCAGCAGGCTCTCCCGGCCGGTGAAGTCGGGATTGCGCAGCGGGATGCCGCCCCAGATGCGGGTGGTGTCGGACCGCTCCAGCGTTGAACGCGGCAGGTCCGCCACGGCGCCCTGGCTCATGGGGCTGTGCTCCTCACTCGATACGGCCAAATACGGCGTTTCGGACATATCGTAGCCCTCGGCCGGCGGCGGCGTACGGTGATCCGCCGCGTTCGCCGGCATGGAGCTGAGGTATAGGCGCCGCAGGGCCTCGTCCGAGAGGCCCGCGCGCCGCCCCGCGGCGACCACCCACCGGTTGATCTCGAGCGCGAACAGGTCGTCCACCTCGTGCGCGAGCCGGCAGGCGAAGGCGAGCAGCGCCGGCACGTCGTCGGCCTGCGGTGGCAGTGAATCGATCCGCCCGACGACCGCCCCGGCGTCATCCCAGGCGAACCGGGCGGGCAGCGGCAGAAAGACGAACACGTCTCGCGCCACGGCCGCCAACTGAGCCGCCGGAACGTCGGCCAACAGACGCACAAGGGCGTCGCGATTGGCCTCAGCGGTCACGCGCGCCGGGTCGCTCACCGCATCAGTATCCATTAAGGATCATCAGAACAGAACCCTTGTTTGCGGAGGGGTACTCCCGCTATATATACGCGCCGAACACCCGCAGGGATTGACCAACGATCCTCCTTTGGAGTGAATCGTCCCCAAGCCGGCCATCCGAGCCTTCGCGCAGGAACGCGACTGCGGCCGTCGCCAGCCCTCGGGCGACTCCCCACCCAGCCGCGCGGGTGAACGCGAACCCTCCGTGACCTCCGTAGTTGTCCGCTCCTGATCACCAGCGATTGTTCCCAGTGAGTCGCCAACGCGACAGGTGGGACGCGGCACAATAGGTCACCATGCCACTGTGGGGAGTCGTCGCCCTGTCAAAAGGCTGTCCAGAGCGGGCTTGGGGCTGCTGGCCGTAGCGGTCCTGCTGGAGATGTGCGCGTGGCGATGGTCATGGCTGCGGGCAGTCGGACAGGTCCTTGCCGAACGCTTGTTCTTGGTTATGGTCGGGCTTCCGGCGCTGGTCTTGATCGCTGTATCGGCATTCCAACCACGCCGTCGTCCTCGTGGCACCATCGAAGGACCGGCCGGCAGGGCATCGCGTTGGCCGTGGCTTCTTGCCGACCGGGGACTGCTGATCGTGGCTGGCGCGCTGGCGTGCGTCGGCGTTGCCGCGTTGACGGTGATGTGGGTGGTTGCGGTCGGCGTGGATTCCGACTCCGAGCGAGCCAAGTTGCAGGTCGAGGCCATCAAGTACGGTCTCGGGTCCGTCGCCGCCGCCGGGGCGGCCGCCGCACTGTTGCTCGCCGTCCGGCGGCAGCGCCACGCTGAACAGGTCCACGAGCACAACGTGGAAGACGCCGCTGAACGTCGCGTTACCGATCTCTACACCAAGGCCGCCGAGCAGCTCGGCCACGCCGATGCCGCGGTCCGCCTCGCCGGCCTGTACGCCATGGAACGCGTCGCCCAGAACAACCCCAGCCAGCGGCAGACCATCGTCAACGTCCTCTGCGCCTATTTGCGCATGCCGTACGCGGGGCCCGTGGCCGCGACCCACTCTGCGGAGCGACCCATGGCTGCCCTTCCACTGCCGAGCAGAGAGCAACCAACCGACCGAGATCCGCAGCAGGAGCTCCAGGTCAGACTAACGGCGCAACATATCCTCACCGCCCACTTGAGCCGGCCCCACGATGTCGATCCGAAACACGCCGCCGCGCTGACCGGGGATTCGCGTCAACCCTTCTGGTCCAACATCGACCTCGACCTCACGGGCGCCACCATCGCGAATTGGGATCTCCATCGAGGTCACCTTCGTCGCGCGAACTTCGCCAATGCCACATTTGTCGGCACCGCATTTTTCGACCAGGCGATATTCACCGTCCGCGCGGGGTTCGACCAGGTAACCTTCGCCGACGACGCTTGGTTCTACCGCGCCACCTTTCCCAACCGCGAGTTGTTCACTGGTGCGACCTTCACCGGCAAAGCCATGTTCAGGGACGCGCACTTCACCGGCGGCGCATGGTTCAACCAGGCAGCCTTTACCGCTGATGCCGATTTCCAACAAGCGAACTTCGCCGGCGACGCGCGATTCTACCGGGCGACCTTCGCCGGCGCCGCGGGGTTCGTCCGAGTGAAGTTCGGCGGTGCGGATTTCCGCCAGGCGACGTTCGCCGGCACCTCGCGGTTCGACGAGGCGATGTTCAGCAGCGCGGGGTTCGACCAGGCGACCTTTGCCGGCGACGCGGGGTTCGACCGGACGACCTTCAACGGCAGTGCGAGGTTCGGCGGAGCGACCTTCAACCGCATAATCGGGCTGGAGAACGCGGTTGTTTTCACGGCGGCGGCTTTCCGAGAGGACACCTGGCCGCCGGGATGGCGGCTCGAGCCCGGGTCCAAGAACGGCCGACTCATACGCGAAGAAGTCTTACATCAGCCCCCGGAGCCGCCGGACGGTACGCCGTAGGAAGGCGGCTGACGCCACCGTCGACCCGACTCCTCGACCATTGGGAGGATCGCGCCTGACCGGCTTGTCCGAGGCGGAGGGAGCCGGAGAGCCCTGCCGGAGGCGCAGTAACCGAAACCTCAACGGACAGGGCGGTGGAAGCCGCCTTGGCTGCGCGGCTCGTCCCCGATCGTCCTCTTGGACCGGCTCCTGGAAGCTCACCGGAAGGAGCCGGGAGTGAGAATTCAAGGATCCACTCCAGGAGGTGGTCCGGGAAACAGGTCAGGGCCGGTCCTCCTCGCGGAGAACCAGCCCTGACCTGCACATTCTCTGGTCGGGGTAGCCGGATTTGAACCGACGGCCTCTTCGTCCCGAATGAGGTAACGTCCCAATGTTCTACCAGTGATGATGCAAAGACTCCCAGGTCAAGCCGTCGGTGGCCGGTGGTCTGTGTCGGTCGAGGCTGTAGGAGCGGCAAGTGACTTCGCCACAGTTTCGCCACACTCCCGGGACCAGTGAAGACGGCCGACAACCCTGGCAGTGGTGAAGGGGATTTGAACCCTTGGAGGGCTTGATACCTCACGCTTCGAGGTCTGCTCTCGGCCGTACGGCCATGGGCAACGACGTCCGTGAGCTGCCTATCAAGGCTGCTGCGGTCAAGTTCGGACCGTGTCGAACGCCAACGAACGAGACGAGAACTGAGACGAACCTCGGCGCCGACCTGACCGTCGATGGCCCTTCACGTGGCGCGGTGTACACGTCCGGGCCGGGCACCGTGGCGAGGCGGTTGTCCATCCCACCTCAGATTCTCGTGAAGTGCCACCGCCAACACACGTGGTATCTGTAGGCCACTATGGATAGGTGCGCATGTGAGGCGAGAGAGAGGTCAGCAGATGGATCTTGTTACAGGGCAACACTGGCTGTATGACTGGATCGACGAATTCGAGATCACGGAATCCGATACGCTTCGACAGCGAATTAGGTTCCCAGGCGCCATGAACCGACTTTACGAGCTCGCTAAGGGTGCCGATAAAACGCAGCCGTCGCCTGCTGCGATACCTGCAAGTCTGCTGGCGAGCATGGGCATGGATGTGCCGTCCGGACTCTGCTCCGCAGCCGCCTGCAGAACGCGTGCTATCGATAGAGAATTCGGACAGCTACTACACTACTTCGACTACTTTTTGATGCAGGGCCCCACCCATAAAACTTATCTTAATATCCTCGATTCAAGACGCGGAAACGATTGGTTCCAGGACTTCTTCACTTCACTATGGAATGACGTCACCATGCTTCTGCACTTGCGGAAGATTGGCATGGATAGATACATAGTATTCATCAATAAGCCAACCAGCGCTCCGCGCGCCGAGGTAGACAGCTGGATTAGCAGTCTCCATACTCCACTTCTTAATTCAATTGCCGAAATTGCAGAGGTTGCAAAGTTGGTAAGTCGCGAAGGAGGCGTCGAGATAGAGCAGACTGGCCCAAGAAGGTGGAGCGTGGGTCTAGTGCATCCACTCTTTTCCGGCAGCCCCGGGATGCGCGTGGTCCAGAAGACTCGCCCGAAGAAAGCTGCGGCTGCAGCCGCGTTGATCCAACAACAAATGAGCGCTCTTTTCTTCGACAGCCAAGCTGCCAAAGAACATGGCGCCCCACCAGTCTCTCTGCTGGAGCCTAGCTTCTTTCAGCGGGATAAGACTACTGGCGCCGCCACCGTGGATCAAGTAGCCCTCAATCTCGACATTCCAGTCCTTGCAAATTTGGAAACGGCGGAACTCCTAAAGCTGCGCGAGTCGGAGTATGAACACTTCGAGCGGTTCCGCAAGACCCTCGTCGAGGCCATTGCAGAGGCGATCGAGAAAGCGACGACCGAGGATCCAGAGAAGATTGCCCGATCGGTATGGCGCGATACGATCGAGCCAGAGGTGGCCGATATACAAAGCAAGATCTCTGCCTCGAAAAGGTCGCTCTCGTTCAAGCTCGCTGCTGGTATCGCGGTCGGATCTGCAACGACCGCGTTTGGCGCTCTGGCGGCCATGCC
>NZ_QHHV01000438.1:0-1956 GCF_003947245.1 Actinoplanes sp. ATCC 53533
CGAGATCGTGAAGGCGGCCGGGTACGCCGGCCTCGTCGTCGTCATCGACGAGGCCGAGACCATCCTGCGCATGCGTTCAGACTCGCGGCACAAGTCCCTCAACGGGATCCGGCAGATCGCCGACGCGGCGAGTTCCTACCCCGGCATGTTGTGGGTCTTCACCGGTACCCCGGAGTTCTTCGACACCCGGCATGGGGTTGCCGGACTCGCGCCCCTGCACGATCGGATCCGGTTCCTGAAGCAGGGAAGGTTCGCCAGCCTGCGGCAGGCGCAGCTCGAACTCGTGCCCTTCGACGCCGATCGCCTCCGATCGGTTGCGCTTCGGCTGCGCGAGCTGTTCCCAGCGTTGGACGGTGGCGGCTTCGAACAGAAGATCAGCACAGCGTTCGTGGAACGGCTGGTCGCGGAGGTGACCGCCGGGTTTAAGGGAGACGTCGGTGTGGTGCCACGCCAGTTCCTACGCGAGTTCGTCACCCAACTCGACCTGGTCGAGGAACACGCCGACTACGACCCCATGGCCGAGTACGGGTTCCAGGCCACGGAGCTCAGTCCCGAAGAGCAGCACGTGCTCTCCGGCACGAAACCCGCTGACCTCGACGAGGAGGCGGACGGGCTAGTGCCCGCAGAGGACGTGTGGTGAGCGTTTTTGCCAGATTCGCACCACGCCTGCAGCAGGCGATCGTTTCACGGCTGGGCTGGTCCAGCCTGCGTCCAGTGCAGGAAGCAGCCGGCGAGGCGCTACTGGCCGGCGACAACGCGGTCATCCTGGCACCCACCGCCGGCGGCAAGACCGAGGCAGCGATGTTCCCGGCCCTGTCCCAGCTCGTCGAAACCGCGCCGGACGGGGTGAGCGTCCTCTACGTCGCACCAATCAAGGCGCTGCTGAACAACCAGGCTGACCGGCTCGGCCTCTACACCGAAATGATCGGTCTACGGCGTTTCGTCTGGCACGGCGACACCCCGAGTCATGCCCGCAGCCAGTTCCTCAGAGAACCCGCCGAGCTGCTGATGACCACACCGGAATCGCTCGAGGTGATGCTGGTTTCGCCCCGTGTGGATGAGAACCGGCTCTTCGCCGATCTGCGGATTGTGGTCATCGACGAGGTGCACGCACTGGCCGGAACAGATCGGGGCGCCCACCTGATGAGCGTGCTCGAACGTCTAGCTCGGGTCTCCAAACACGACCTCCAGCGCGTGGGGCTATCCGCGACCGTCGGCAACCCCGAGGCGATCTTGTCGTGGCTTAGGGGGACATCGAAGCGGTCGGGGCGAGTGATCGACCCGCCGAGGCAACCGGGACGCCGGCATATCCTGGTCACCCACCGCCAGAACCTGGCACAGCTCTCCCAGGACGCGGCAACCATCGCGCGGGGCCACAAGAGCCTGTTCTTCTGCCAGTCCCGCTCCATGACTGAGGCCGTCGCCGAGTACATGAAACGCGCTGGCACCACCGTATTCGTCCATCACAGTGCCGTGTCGAGGGAAGAGCGCCAACTCGCTGAGGAACGCTTCCACCACGGCGACGACGTCTGCATCGTATGCACCTCCACTCTGGAGTTGGGCATCGACGTGGGCGACCTTGACCGGGTGTTGCAGGCCGAGGCGCCAGACACCGTGAGCTCGTTCCTGCAGCGCATGGGCCGAACCGGGCGGCGCACCGGCCAGGCGGCGAACACCACGTTCTTCTGCGAAACCACCGACGGCGTCGTCCAGGCGATCGCCCTAGTCGAGCTGGCGAAGGCGGGCTGGGTCGAATCGGTTCAGGTGGAGGACCGCTGCTGGCCGGTACTCATCCACCAACTCCTAGCCATGTCACTGGCCAGCGATGGGATCACTGCCGTGACCGCCTGGGAGCACCTTTCGCATGTACCGGACTTCCGGGGTATCCGCCAGGCCGAGTTCGAACGCCTAATCAGCTGGATGTTGCGAGACGACGCGTTGCGAATCGCAGGTGGC
>NZ_QHHV01000439.1:0-2165 GCF_003947245.1 Actinoplanes sp. ATCC 53533
GGAACGCCGCGGCGGCCTTCCGGGCGGCGTTCTGCGAGGAGGCGAAGACGAGGTGGCCGTGCCAGCTCCCGGTGATGGACACCGTCGAGTGCACCTCCGACACCTGCTTCACGTCGCCGTGTGGCACTAGCGGGCTGATCCCCTCGGGATCGAGATACGAGACCCACACCTGTTCCGCCATCTCGGCGAGGTCTCCCTCAGTCACCACAGGTTCGCTCATGAGTTCGCTCCGGTCGGGACGAGGCCCAGCAGGGCCAGCTTTTCGATCATTGCGCCCTCGGTGAAGGGCTTGATCACGTATTCGTGGGCGCCCGCGGCCAGCGCCCGGACGATCTGGCTCTGCTCGCTCTCGGTCGTGACCATGACCAGCGTCATCTCGCGCAGCCGGGGCTCGGCGCGCACCTTGGTCACGAACTCGAGCCCGTTCATGTTGGGCATGTTCCAGTCGATGAGGGCCAGCTCCGGCACCTCCGGCATCGTGGCCAGCAGGTCGAGGGCTTCCTGACCGTCACCGGCCTCGACCGCTTCGAAGTTCAGCTTGGCGACGATGCGCTTGAGAATCATCCGCATCGCCCGGGAATCGTCGATCACCATGGCACGCACCGCAGCTCATCCCTTCCTCGTGGGGCCGGCGGGCACCGCGCTCCGCACTTTGTAGGCAGAGGTCCGGCCGGCCGCCACCCGTTCGTAGTTGTCGTCGATGCCGATCGTCGTTTCGGCAGCGCCGAGGAACAGCCAGCCGTCCGGCCGCAACAGCCGGGCGACGTTGCGCAGCACCGCCTTCTTCGTCGCGACGTCGAAGTAGATGAGCACGTTGCGAAGGAAGATCACATCGAACGGCGGCATCGACGGCAGGGGCGCGGTGAGGTTCATCAACTTGAACGACACGTTGCGCCGCAGCGCCGGCGTGATCCGCCAGTGTGCGCCGGCCCGCTCGAAGTACTGGACCAGTTGGGTCGCGGGCAGTCCCCGGTTGACCTCGACCTGGCTGTACTCGGCCGCCTCGGCCCGCTTGATCATCTCGGTGGAGATGTCACTGCCCATGATCTCGTACGCCCACCCGGACGGCAGGTTCTCCTGCAAGGTGATCGCGAGGCTGTACGCCTCCTGACCACTGGAGCTGGCCGCCGACCAGAGCCGCAGATTGCGGTTGGTCCCCCGGCTACGCACCAGTTCGGGCAGCACCACGTCGACCAGCGCGGAGAACGGCTCCCGGTCCCGAAACCACGAGGTCTCGTTGGTGGTCAGCGCATCGATGATCCGGCGCTGATCGGCCGGGTTGGGCCGGCGCTGCAGATTCGCCAGGAACTCACCGACACTGGCCGCGCCCACCTGCCGCGCCACCGGGATCAGCCGGGCCTCGACCAGATACTCCTTGCCCGGAGCGAGGACGATCGCGGCCTCTCGGCGAACCAGCGCCGAGACGAACGTAAAATCCGCCGCCGAAAGGGTCATCGGGTCACCGCCGTCGGACGGGACACGCGGCCGGTCTGGACCCGCTGCATCAGCGCGGCCGCGATCCGGTCCAGCGGCAGGATCTCGTCGGCCAGCCCCGCGCCGACTACGGCGCCGGGCATGCCCCAGACCACGGAACTGGCCTCGTCCTGCGCCAGGATTTCGGCACCTGCCTCACGCAGCACCTTCGCACCACCCCGTCCGTCGTATCCCATGCCGGTCAGCACCGTGGCGAACGCCGAGGCTCCGAAGAGCGCGGCCACCGAACGGAACATCACATCGACCGCCGGACGGCACGAGTTCTCCGGCGGCGCGCCGCTGAGCTGGGTCAGCGTCGCGGTACTCCGGCGCTGCAGCACGAGGTGCTTGTCGCCGGGAGCGATGTAGACGGTGCCGGGAGCCAACTCCATGCCGTCGCCGGCCTCGACCACGTGCAGCGACGTGCTGCGGTCCAGGCGCTCGGCGAACATCCGGGTGAAGACCGGCGGCATGTGCTGGGTCACCACGACCGGCACCGGGAGGTCTGCGGGCAGCGCCTGCAGCACTTTGGTCAGCGCGTCCGGGCCACCGGTCGAGGATCCGATCGCCAGGATGTCGACGCGGCCGGGTGGACCCGCACGCCGTGCCGGGCGTGCCGGTCCGGCGGCCGCGGGACCGGTGGGACGCAGCGGCGCCAGGCCGGGACGGCCGGGCACCGGTCCGCCCGGCCG
>NZ_QHHV01000043.1:0-34985 GCF_003947245.1 Actinoplanes sp. ATCC 53533
CCTGCCGCCGAAGTCGTACGTGAAGCCGGTCTTGCTGGTTGAACGCAGCGCACCGTCGATCCACCACTCGACTCGGTCCACACCGGACCGATCAGAGATCCACGAGCTTAGATAAAACTTGCCGGCGTGAACCACATTCGGTACGTCCCAGGAGAACGAGACGTCCGGGCCGACGTTGTCGACCGCGTAGTAGCGGTGGTAGGTGGTCACGTTACCGGCGCGATCGGTGACCTGAAGGGTGAGCCCGCCTCGGAGCGCTGCCTTGGTGGTGTCCCAGGCCAACTCCCACGGCGCGGCTGTCACCCGGCTGACCTTCTCACCGCCCCGGCTGATGGCGATCTCGGCGACGTCGTCGGACAGGGCCGTACCAGTAATCTTGGTGATGCCGTGCACGACGGTGTTGGCCGCCGGCGAGAAGGACGCCTCCGGCGCGATGAATTCGGTGTGCACCCGGGTGGTCAGTTCGCTGTAGTTCCTGGCCTGGTCGTAGACCCGGACGGTGACGTCGACATCAGTGTTGTCGTCGACCCCGGCAAGATTGGCCATGACCGGCCAGTGCAACTTGACGCCACCGTACGTGTAGGCGTGGCCGTTGACCGAGGTCTGCACTGCGACGACGTCGTCGCTGAAGCTGGGCGCGAAGGTCGCCAAGCGACCGAAGTCTTGTCCCACCCTCAGCCCGGTGGAGTAGATCACGGGTGGTGTGGTGTCGGCCGGCTGGTCGTCGGCGAAAGCCGGCGTGCCGGTGGTGAGAATCAGGGAAGTGGACAATGCCGCGATTGCGGCAATGTGGAGCGTTTTCAATGCCGCATCCCCATCTATTGATTTTCGCGGACACGATACGCGCGCTGAGAAACTATTTCGACCCCGCCACCGAAACCGCCCGGCCAGGATTCAGCACGTCGGTGAGCAAGTGCCTCCACCCCGCCGAACTGCCGCGCCGCGGTCTTCGCCGCGTTGTTCTGGCTTTGACCCCGGCACGGCAGCGCACCCCGCTCGGCAAGGTGCCGTACCAGCTGCGGCACGCCGCCGGATCGCGGAGCCTTGGAGGTGGAGGAGGACGGGGCGTCGGCCGTCGAAACTCTGCCGCGTATTTGCCGTGATCCAGTGAGCTGTAGCTAGATCACCTGAGGCTCAGTGAGACTGCCCTTCTCGTGCTCAGAGCGGAGGGCGTGGGATTCGAACCCACGGAGACGCGGAACGCCTCACCGGTTTTCAAGACCGGCGCCATCGGCCACTAGGCGAGCCCTCCCGTACGGCGGCACTCAGTCTGCCAGATCCATGCGCGCGAAGCGGAACGGACACGGCTCCCGGCGTGCACGCCAACCCCCCGTGCCCAAACCGAAACTTATATTAAGTCTCTTAACAGGCACCTGAGCTGCCCAAACACGGCCCGACACCGCTACCACCACGGTTGACACGGTATAGACAACCGTGTTTATTGTTCGCTGCCTTACCTATCCCGGCCAGGCCCCCACCTTCGGTCAAGGGAGTCCTCACCATGTCCGTCCCCGGAAGAAGGACCGTGATCGCCGCGGCCGCCGTCGTGCTCGCGGTCGGCGCCGGCATCGTGTTCGCCCCGAGTGCGTTCGCCGCCAACGAGCAGGTCAACGTCTATCTCACCACCACCAGTGACAGCGCCGGGCGTGCTGTCACCCGCGGCCTGCAGCAGCAGGCGCCGGTCAACTTCGCCGGCAGCACCGGCAGCGCCAACCAGACGATCACCGTCAATGAAAACACCACGTACCAGCAGTTTGAGGGCGCCGGCGCCTCGTTCACCGACACCGCCGCCTGGCTCATCAACGGCAGTGGCGCGCTCTCCGCCGCCACCCGCAACGATGTCATGGCCAAGCTGTTCAGCCCGACCGCTGGGATCGGGGTGAGCGCCACCCGCAATGTCATCGGCTCGTCGGATCTGGCCCGTTCCAGCTATTCGTATGACGGCACCTGCTGCGACGTCAACGATTTTACGCTGGCTCGCGATGTCGACGTGCTGGCGCTGACCAGGCAGGCCGAGAGCCTCAATCCGAGCCTGCTGGTGATGGCCTCGCCCTGGTCCGCGCCGTCCTGGATGAAGGACAACAACAGCTACAACCAGGGATATCTCAAGGCCGAGTATTACAAGGCGTACGCCCAGTATTTCGTGAAGTACATCCAGGGGTACGAGGCTCAGGGCGTACACGTCAAATATGTCACCGAGCAGAACGAGCCCGGCTGCTGTCCCGGTTATCCCTCCATGCAATGGAGCGTCTCCGGGCTGCAGTCGTTCGCCAAGAATGACCTGCTGCCCGCCCTGCAGGCCGCAGGCCTGAGCACGAAACTGCTGGTGCACGACTGGAACTACAGCGACTACGACACCTGGGGCGCGCCGCTCGTCAACGACGCGGCCATCCGCAATCACCCGAACTTCGGCGGGGTGGGCTGGCACGGTTACGGCGGCGATCCCAGCAAGGCTTCCACGGTACGCAACCAGTATCCGTCCATGAATCAGTATTTCACCGAGCACTCCGGTGGCACCTGGGTCGGCAACCAGCAGGCCGAGGACATGAACAATCTGATCGACTACACCCGGAACTGGGCGCGGTCGTGGACCAAGTGGAGCCTCGCGGTCGACCAGAACATGGGCCCGCACAACGGCGGCTGTGGCACCTGCACCGGCCTGGTCACCGTGCACAACGGTGACAGCCGCAGCGGGCAGGTCGATTACACGATTGAGTACTACACGATGGGTCACCTGACCAAGTTCGTGAAGCCGGGTGCGGTGCGCATCGACTCGACCGCGAACACGACCGTCAAGAACGTGGCCTGGAAGAACCCGGACGGGTCGAAGGCGCTGATCGCGTACAACACCAGCGGCGGCACGCAGACCGTCAAGGTCAACTGGGGCGGACAGTCCCTCGTGTACAGCCTGCCGACCAAGACCTCGGCGACTTTCACCTGGGGCGGCAGCCAAACCGGGGGTACGCGTACCGGAGCGGTCTCGGGTCTGGGTGGCAAATGCCTGGACGTGACCGGGGGCTCCACCGCCAACGGCAACCTGCCGCAGCTGTGGACGTGCACTGGTGGCCCGAACCAGGTCTGGACGCTCGGCGCCGACAACACTGTCCGGGGCCTCGGCAAGTGCCTGGATGTGTCGAACAACTCAACGACAGACGGCGCCGCCGTGCACCTGTGGGACTGCATCGACACGGTGGCCAGCCAGAAGTGGACCGCTGGCAACGGTTCGCTGGTCAACGCGGCGTCCGGCAAGTGTCTCGACGTCCAGAACAACAACGCCGCCGACGGCGCCAAGCTGCAGATCTGGTCCTGTACGGGCGCCGCCAACCAGAAGTGGAACGTGCCCGGCTGAGGGTCCATTTTTTGTCGTACGCGTCGGGCAAGCTATCAGTCATGCACGCGATCACGATCGAAGAGCCCGGCGGCCCGGATGCCCTCGTCTGGGCCGAAGTGCCCGACCCGACCCCTGGCGCCGGCGAGGTGGTCGTCGAGGTGACGGCCGCAGCGGTCAATCGGGCCGACGTGACGCAGCGCCAGGGCCACTACCCGCCGCCGCCGGGCGCACCGCCGTTTCCGGGCCTCGAGTGCTCCGGCGTGATCACGGCGATCGGTGACGGGGTGACCGGCCACCACGTGGGCGAGCGGGTGTGCGCCCTGCTCGCCGGCGGCGGCTATGCGGAGCAGGTGGCGGTGCCGGCGGGTCAGCTCCTGCCGATCCCGCAGCAGATGTCCGTGCAGGAGGCGGCGGCTCTCCCCGAGGTCGCCTGCACGGTCTGGTCAAACGTGGTGGATGTCGCTCGCCTCCGCAAGGGCGAGACGCTGCTAGTGCACGGCGGAGGCGGCGGCATCGGCACGTTCGCGATTCAGCTGGGCAAGGCCCTGGGCGCCAGGGTGCTGGTCACGGCCCGGGAGCCCAAGCATGCCCAGCTGCGTGCGCTCGGCGCCGACCTGGCGATCGACTACACCTCGGCAGACTTCGTCGCGGAGACCAAGGAATTCACCGACGGCAAGGGCGTCGATGTCATCCTCGACATCATCGGCGCGAAATACCTGAACCGGAACGTGGCCGCGCTGGCCTCCGGCGGCCGCATCGCCGTCATCGGGCTGCAGGGCGGCCGCAGTGGCGAGCTCGACCTGGCCGCGCTGATGATGAAGCGCGGCTCGGTCTCCGCAACGACCCTGCGCGCCCGGCCGCTCCCCGACAAGGCCCGCATCGTCAGGGGCGTGCGCGAGCAGGTCTGGCCGCTGGTCGACGCGGGAGCGATCCGCCCGATCATCGACCGCACGATCCCGATGGCAGACGCGGCGGCGGCCCACCGCCTGATGGAAAGCAGCGACCACCTGGGCAAAATCCTCCTCCTGCCTTGACCTGACCCGGCCGGGGCTCGGCACTGGTCCGGGCCGGCACTGCACCAAGGGCCGGCACTGCACTAGGGGCCGGGACTGGGCCAAGGGCCGGGACTGGGCCAAGGGCCGGCGCTGGTCCGGCCCTTGGTCGATGCCGCTCGGCCAGGGGTGATCCGCGCCGGGCTCGCCGACCCTGAGACGGGCGAGCGGTGACCGAGTCCCCGGCCCGCGGATGACGCTCGGCTCAGACCTGGAAGGCGGCGATTCCGGAGAAGACGCGGACTCTCCAGGTGCAGTTGGTCGAGGTGCTGACCTTGAAGACGCCTCTCCGGGCGCCCGCGTGGCCGTTCAGGGTCAGGGAGCCGGTGGTCTTCTCGCCGCGGACGTACTCGGAGCCACCGCCCTGGCCGATCCAGGTCAGGTGCGCGAAGGGGGAGCCGCCGCCCGCGCAGTTCCAGGACATGATCGCCTTGTAGTCCTGGGTGGGGATCCGGATCGTCGGGCTCTGCCAGGAACTGGTCCGGTCCGACCAGCCGGCGACCTCCCGCGAGCGACGCTGAAACACCTGCACCGCGTCCAGTCGGGCCGCGTTGCGGTGGTTTGGCGAGCCGGCGTACACGGCCTTCCACGTGCCGGTCGTCTGCGCGGTGAAGCTGCGGCTGAAGTTCCCCGCATCCGTCGTCGTCGCGAAGCCCTGGTGTGTGTAGGCGTTCGCGGGGGTTCCGGTCGCGTGGAAGTAGAAGTCCACCCGGGCCTGGTTGCCCCGAGCGGTCTGCCACACCCGGCCGGTCAGCATCACGGCCGCACCCTTGGCAGCCGGTTCCGGCGCGGCGTCGAATGTCATCCTCACCGCGGCCGCCCCGGGCCGAGTCACGATCGAACTAGCTGGAAAGCCGGCCGGCGCGGTGGGGTTGCCAGCTTGGGGATCAGCGGGCGCGGGGTTGCCAGTCTGGGGATCAGCGGGCGCGGCGGGGTTGCCAGTCTGGGGAGCAGCGGGCATGACTGCGTCGCTGGACTGAGGATCGGCCGGTGCAGTTGCCAGGCCGGCACGAGAAGCGGTTGGTGCGTCGGCGTGGGCCATGCCCACTTCGCCGGGGAGTAGCAGCGCAGCGAGGGTCAGGGCAGCGAACAGCAAAGCAGGACGACGGCGCATTCAGGAAGCAACCCTCTCGGCGATTCGGGGGATATGTGCCATTTTGGCAGCTCCCCCGCCCTGCCTCATCGTGCCGCTCCCGGCGTGCCGGGATCAATCACCCGGGCCCGGCGCGACACCCGAAGCAATTGCCGCCCGCACCTGCAGCCCAAAAGGGCCGCCCGCAGCCATGACGGGGGCCCGCACCTGCAGCCCAAAAGGGCCGCCCGCAGCCATAGCGGGGGCTTGCAGCTGCAGCCACAAGAGCCGCCTGCAGTTGCAGCCACAACGAGGGGCCCCGCAGCTGCAGCCACAAACGAGGCCGCCCGCAGCCGCACGAAGGGCAGCAAGCGATCAGATAAGGCGCCGTGGGCCCGGACCATGCTTGCCGAGTTCGTCGTTCGGGTTGATCAGCGGGCAGCGGTCGATCGACATGCACCCGCAGCCCACGCATCCGGTGAAGTCGTTGCGTAACTGCTCCAGGTGGAGCATTCGCCGATCGAGTTGTTCCTGCCAGCATTGCGACACCCGGGCCCAATCCTCGCGGGTCGGGGCGCGGTTGTCCGGCAGCAGCGTCAGGATCGCGCCCACCTCCTTCAGTGGGATGCCCACCCGTTGCGCGATTCGGATGAAGGCCACCCGGCGCAGCGCGTCGCGGCGGTACCGGCGCTGGTTCCCCGCCGTTCGCCGGCTGGTGAGCAGGCCCTGTCGTTCGAAGAAGTGCAGGGCCGACACCGCGACCCCGCTGCGGGCCGCCAGCTCTCCGACGCTCAGCTCCATGTGCCGTCACCCTTCTCGCGTGCTTGACCTCAACATTAGTTGGGGTTCTAGCGTCGGAGCCGTCATCGCACCGATCGAGGGAGACACCGTGTCCGCACATCCGCTCCGCCTGGCCGTCATCGTCGGCAGCACCCGGGAAGGGCGCTTCGGGCCGACCGTCGCCGCCTGGTTCGCCGGGGAGGCGGGCCGCCGCAACGACCTGGACGTCGAGATCGTCGACCTCGCCGCACCCGAAGCCGGCACCGAGGCCGGCACCGAGGCTGGCACCCGGGCCGGCACCAGGGCCGCCGACGCCGGATCCGAAGCCGGCTCGGTCACCGGGAAGCTCGGGGCCGCCGACGCCTTCGTCGTCGTCACGCCCGAGTACAACCACAGCTACCCCGCGCCGCTCAAGGCCGTGATCGACAGCCACTTCCGGGAGTGGCAGGCCAAACCCGTCGGCTTCGTTTCGTACGGCGGGCTGTCCGGCGGGCTCCGCGCGGTCGAGCATCTGCGGGTGGTCTTCGCCGAACTGCATGCCGTCACCGTGCGTGACACGGTCAGCTTTCATGGCGCCCGGTCCTGCTTCGGCCCGGACGGCCGGCCCCTGGATGAGGCGGTGCCCGGCGCCGCCGCTCGCGTTCTCCTCGACCGTCTCACCTGGTGGGGCCTCACCCTGCGTGACGCCCACCAGGCCCGCCCGTACGTGACGGCTTGAGGCGGCTGGCATGCGGGTCACCGACGAACTTCCCGATCCGGCCCGGACCGACGCCGGCGTCGTCCTTGCCGCCGAGCGGGCGGCGGGCGGCGCCGACCAACTGGTGGCCACCGCCGACGCCGTCATCGCCGCCTGGCGCAGCGAGCCCTGGCCGGAGGGGCTGCTGAGCTATGCCCTCTTCCTGGACACAGACGGTGATCTCCTGCTGCACTACGCACAGTGGACGAGCGAAGGCCGACTACCGCACCTGAATGAGCACACCAGGTATCGCCTGTACCGGGGCGGCAGATCGTCCGACGGCGCGGTGCCTGGCGCGATCGTCGCCGTGCGCGTCGACACCGATGGTGACGCTCTCGCCCGTACCTGGGTGGATGCGGTCTTCGAGGCCTTGGACCAGGACGGCGACCTGCCCGCCGGTGGTCTTGGCGGGTTCTTTCACATCAGTATCGACGGCCGGCGGGTGCTCAACTACGCCGAGTGGGTCAGCGCGGACGCCCACAAGAACGCCCTGGCGGCCACCGGCCGCGGGATCTCCCAAGGCCCGTTGTGGGACAAGGTCCAGACCATGCCGGGGGTACGCCCACAGAGCGTCACCCGCTACCGCCTGTACAAGACGTTGCTCCCCTAGCGCGCCGTCGACGCTGGGTATTCGGGTGACGTCGGTCGCCCGGGCGACCATCATGGACGCATCATGAGCAGACGATTGCGGGCCATCGCCCAAGAGGCCGTGGAGATCGCCGAGCGTGGCTGGTATCACGATCCGCACGGCGCCGAAGTGCGCATCGATGTCGGGTCCGCGGTCGCCGGCACCCGGCTCTATCTGCCGGCCGACGAGTTGCCCGCGGGCGTGGCCGCGCCGGGCACGCACGTCGAGGTCACCGGCGAGTCCACCCTGGCCGCGGCGCGACGTCTCGGTGGCGACGTCGCGGCGCTGGTCTTCGCCTCGGCTCGCAACGCGGGCGGCGGCTTCCTCAACGGTGCCCAGGCCCAGGAGGAGAGCGTCGCCCGCAGCTCGGCGCTGTATCCGTGCCTGCGTGCGGCCGGTGACTTCTACGCGTTCCACCGGGCCCACGCCGAGCTGACCTACACCGACCGCGTCATCTACTCGCCGGCGGTGCCCGTCTTCCGTGACGACAAGGCGACGCTGCTCACGGAGCCGTACCCGGTCACGTTCTTGACCTCGGCCGCGCCCAATCTGTCCGCGATCCGGGGCAACCAGCCCGAGCTGGTCGCCGAGGTCCCCGCGGTGTTGCGCCGCCGTGCGGCGCGGGTGCTCGCGGTCGCCGCCGCGCACGGCCATCGCCGGCTGGTGCTCGGCGCGTGGGGTTGCGGGGTCTTCGGCAACGACCCCGCCACGGTGGCGGAAGCGTTCGCCGCGGCCCTGACCCGGTATCCGATGGAGCATGTCGTGTTCGCGGTCCTGGGCCCGAACCGCGACGAGTTCGCGGCTGCTTTCGCGACCGCCGTCAGGTAGTGCTGCGAGCCGCGATCGCCGTCAGGTAGTGCTGCGAGCCGCGGCCGCCGTCAGATAGTGCCGCGAATCGCGACTGCGGGAAGGCTGCCGGGAGACAGCTCCCCGAGCCGCGACGAGGTCACGGCTGCTTTCGCAGGTGCCCGAAGACGGCATCGCGGACAGCGGCTTCGGTCGGCATCGGCAGCTGCGCGAGTACCGAGAGCTGCCGGAGCGAGGTCATCGCCACGTCGTCGAGTCCGCAGGCCACGAACGAGTCGAAGACCGACAGGTCGGGGTCGATGTTGAGGGCGAAGCCGTGGCTGGTCACGCCGCCGCGGATCCGCATGCCGATCGACGCGAGCTTGCGGCCGTCGGGCGTCCACACGCCGACCAGGCTGGTCGAGCCCTTGGGCGTGTCCCGGCGGACCGTGCTGAAGCCGAGGTCGCCGAGGGCCGCGACCAGGCCGTTCTCCAGCCACCGCACGATGTCGCCGGGGCCGCGTTCGTGCAGGTCGAGGACCAGATAGCCGATCAACTGGCCGGGGCCGTGATAGGTCGCCTGGCCACCGCGGTCGGCGAGCACGGTGGGGATACCGGGCAGGTCGGCGGGCAGGTCGGTGAGCGGCGTCGTGCGCCCGTAGGTGATCACAGCCGGGTGGCTGAGCAGGAACAGCCGATCGGGCGCTGTGCCCGCGCGGCGCTCCACCGTCCAGGTTGCCATCCGCTGCATCGCTTGCTCGTACGGCACCTCGCCGAGGTCCACTCGCTGCATGTCCTCCAGTCTGCGTCGCTGCGATACTCGCCGGCATGACGGATCAAGAACCCTTCCGGATCGTGGCGGTGGTCGAGATGGCGACCGGCCACTTCGAGGCCGGCGGCCGGTACGAGGACGAGGTGCTGGCCCTGCTCGGCCGGCACGGCGGCCAGGTGGAGCGCCGGCTGCGCACCGGGGACGGCGGCTCGGAGGTGCAGATTCTGGCGTTCGAGTCGCGGGCCGGCTACGAGGCGGTGCTCACCGACCCGGCGCGGCTGTCGTTGCGGGCCGCCCTCGGTGTCGCGGCGCCGACGACCCGGGTGCTGGAGGTCAGCGACGTACCGTGACCAGGGCCTGCCGCAGAAAGGCCAGCTCGGCGGCGTTGCTGGTCAGCTCGGCTGCCCGGGTGTAGGCCGCCGCGGCCTCGGCCCTGCGGCCCAGGCGCTTGAGCAGGTCCGCCCGGATCGCGTGGAACAGGTGATACCGGTCCAGGTCGAGCGCCTCCACCAGCGGCAGGGCCGCGGCCGGGCCGGACACCTCGGCTATCGCCACCGCGCGGTTCAGGGCCACCACCGGGGTCGGCGCGAGCACCATGAGCTGGTCGTACAGCCGCACGATCGCCGGCCAGTCGGTCGCGGCCACCGTCGGCGCGGCGCTGTGCACCGCGTTGATCGCCGCCTGCACCTGGTACGGCCCCGGCTGTCCCCGCCGTACGCAGGCTCGCACGATCTCCTGCCCCTCGGCGGCCAGTTCCGCGTCCCAGCGGGACCGGTCCTGGTCGGCGAGCCGGATCATCGCTCCGTCCACCGTGGTGCGGGCCGGCCGCCGGGCGAGAATGAGCAGTTGCAACGCCAGCAGGCCCCACACCTCGGGCTCCCGGGGCATCAGCCGCGCCAGCATCCGGGCCAGCCGGACGGCCTCGGTGCACAGGTCGTCGCGGGTCAGGGCGGGGCCGGCGGTGGCCGCGTACCCCTCGTTGAAGATCAGATAGAGGACCGCCAGCACCGGCCGCAGCCGGTCCGGCAGTTCGGCGTCGCCGGGCACCCGGTACGGGATGCCGGCGTCCCGGATCTTGCCCTTCGCCCGGACGATGCGCTGGGCCATGGTCGGCTCCGGCACCAGAAACGCTCGCGCGATCTCGGGCGTGGTCAGTCCGCCGAGCAGCCGCAGGGTGAGGGCGACCTGTGCGCTCTGCGCCAGCGCGGGGTGACAGCAGGTGAAGATCAGCCGGAGCAGGTCCGTCTCCTCCTGCGCTGGTGATGCCGGGACGAGCATCGCCGCCTCCGCCTCCTTCGCGGCCCGGGCCGACTCGCGCCGGAGCCGGTCGATGGCCCGGTGCCGGGCCGTGGCGATGATCCAGCCGGCCGGGCTCGGCGGGACGCCCTCCGCCGGCCACTTCGCACTGGCCACGGTGAACGCATCCTGCACCGCCTCCTCGGCGAGGTCGAGGTCGCCGAGGTAGCGGGTCAGGACGGCGACCGCGCGCCCGTACTCGGCGCGGAAGACGCCGGTCAGGCCTGAAATGGCCGCACCTCGACCGGCAGGGTGGTCGCCGCCGCCATCCGCCCGCCCCACTTCAGGGCGGCGTCCAGGTCTTCGGCGGTGATGACGGTGAAGCCGCCGAGGAATTCCTTGCTCTCCAGGAACGGCCCGTCGGTGAGCAGCACGTCACCGTCGCTGACCCGGACCACCGTCGCGGTGCTCGGCGGGCCGAGCGGGGCGCTGAACACGAACGCGCCGGCGTCCTGGAGCTCCCGCTGGAGCGTGGCCAGCTCGCGCATCACCGGTTCGAGGATTTCCGGCCCGGGCGGCGGCCCGGCGGGCTGAAAGATGCTGATCAGGTATGTCCGCATGTTCTGCTCCACTTCTGGATGACACATACACGAACGGTTCGCGCTCGGATCGACATCCGCGGAGCATTTTTTCTCGGTTCCCCGCAACGGAGCCGCGAATGTGTGTTGGCATGGTCGACGGAATTACCACTATCGCCTGGGTTCCCATTGTCGCCGTTCTACGGATGACAACCGGCGCGGCGGCACCATCCGTCGCACTGAATTGGGATTCGCGTGAGAGCCCCGGGCCGAACTCGGAGGCTTCGCTGTCTCGTCCGTCCACCGGCCGTGTCCTGGCCGCCGGCGCCCTCGCGCTCGCTGTGAGCACGCCGGCTCTCGATTCCGTCGAACCCCCCATGGAAAGCATGCCGATTCCCATGCCGGCCGCTGCGCCCGCGCTGGTGGAACAACAGCCGACCCTGATGGCCCGGACCGTGCTGCGAGCCTCCCGCTCGGCAGTGCGCCGGTCCGCCGTACGGCCGGCAGCCGTGGCGTTGCGCGCGGCGCAGCGGTCCGCTCAGCGGGAGACGAAGAAGATCCTGGCCGTACGCCGGGCAGCAGTGGCCCGCCGGGCCGTCGAGGTCAGAGCCGCTGCGGTCAGGGTTGCTCAGGTCAGGGCCGCTGCCCAGCGCCGGGTCGCGGCACGACGGGCCGTGGTCGCCCGCCGGGCCGCCGCTGCCCGGCACGCCGCGGCCAGGGCCCGGGTCGCCGTCCGGCCCGCGGTCAGGCACCGGGCGGCGCCCAAGCGCCGCGCGGTGACCCGCAAGGTGCGCTCGTCGATGCGGATGTCGTCGGTGATCGCGTACGCCCGTTCGCAACTCGGCAAGAACTACCGACGCGGCGCGGAGGGGCCGAATTCGTTCGACTGCTCGGGCTTCACCAAGCGCGCCTACGCGGAGGTCGGGCTGCGGTTGCCGCATTCCTCGGGGGCTCAGGCGGCCCGCGCCCGTACGGTTTCCCGGGGCGCCGCGCAACCCGGCGATCTGGTCGTGGGGCCGGGGCACGTGGGGATCTACATGGGCGGCGGAATGATGATCGACGCCGGGAACCCGCGTACCGGGGTCGTTTATCGGCGGCTCTACGCGGGCTTGCACATCGAACGGTTTTAGCAGAGTTGGCGGCGGGCGGCGAGAATCTCTCGCATGATCACCGAGCACTGGCCACTGTTCGGGCTGCGGCTGAGAACGCCGCGGCTCGAACTGCGCGTACCGGATCTGACCGACCTGGCGCACCTCGCCGACGTCGCCGCCGAGGGGGTGCACGACCCCGGCTATCAGCCGTTCCTGGTGCCGTGGACCGACGACTCACCGCAGCAGGTGGCGCGGGGAACACTGCAGTTCCACTGGCGGATGTTGGGCGAGTGGGCGCCGGAGAGCTGGTCGCTGAACCTCGTGACGCTGTTCGACGGACAGGTCATCGGCACCCAGGCGCTCGACGCCCGGCAGTTCGCCACGCTGCGCGAGGTGGGCACCGGGTCGTGGTTGGGGCGGGCCCACCACGGCAAGGGCTTCGGCACCGAGATGCGGGCCGCGGTGCTGGACCTGGCCTTCGCCGGGCTGGGCGCGCAGTGGGCCGTCTCGGAGGCCTTCGCGACCAACGCGGCCTCGTACGGCGTCTCGCGGAGGCTCGGTTACGTGGACGACGGCGTCGCCCGGCATGTGGTCCGCGGCGAGGCGGTGGTCGGGCGCCGGCTGCGGCTGGACCGGGCCGGCTGGGCGGCGGCCCGCACGGTCGACGTACGGATCGAGGGCTTGGCGCCCTGCCTGCCGATGTTCGGCTGCTGAGCCGCACGGGGCCACACAGCAGTCGGCACCCGTCGCGGCGGGCGGGTGCCGACTTGCTGGACGCCATGCGGCGGCCGATCGCCACCGAGCACGGGGATCTCTGCCCTACGTACCCGGTCGGATGTCTGACTCAACTATCGCCCGGCGCAAGCCCCACCCCACGCACCATCTGTGCGTTTCTGCGAGACTTCGCTTCCATCTCGGCAACCGAGGCGAAAGATGTGGGACACCTCACCCGGTTACCGTCGGCAAACGGGGGAAGTCGTCGAACCGGTGCCATCTGGGCGCCGGAAACGTGGAAGGACTACCGAGCATGAGCCTGGAGCGAGCCGAAGCGCCGGATCCCTACGACATCCTGCCGCCGGTCCCGGCCTTCACGCTGACGAGCGTGGACATGGCCGACGGCCGACCGCTCGACGAGCTGTACGCGCATACCAGCGTCGGCGGCAAGAATCTCTCGCCGCAGCTGTCCTGGTCCGGCTTCCCGGCGGAGACCCGGGGTTTCGTCGTGACCTGTTTCGACCCGGACGCGCCGACCGGCAGCGGCTTCTGGCACTGGGTGGCGGTCAACCTGCCGGCCTCGGTGACTGAGCTGGCCCGTGGCGTCGACCCCCTGCCGGACGGCGGCTTCACCGTGCGCAACGACTACGGCGACACCGGCTACGGCGGCGCGGCCCCGCCGCCCGGTGACCGCCCGCACCGCTACGTCTTCGCGGTGCATGCCCTCGACGTGGACCGGCTCGAGGTGGGTGCGGACGCCACGCCGGCCTACGTCGGCTTCAACCTGGCCTTCCACACCCTGGCCCGGGCGACGATCCGGCCCACCTACCAGGTCAAGGGCTGACCTGCGGGCAGCGCACACGACGAAGCCCGCCGGGTCACGATCCGGCGGGCTTCGGGCGGTGCAGGATCAGCCGGAGACCTTCGCGACCACGAAGACCGACTGGCCGAACGGCGGCTTCACGATGCTCTCGGCGGCCTTGGTGATCGGCAGCACGACGCTGTCGTAGACCTTGACCATCGGGCCCTCCTTCGGGGCCATCTTGAAGATGCTCGTCGCGCCGTAATACCCGATCAGGCCCAGGGCGTTCGCGTAGTGCAGCTTCTCGATGGTCAGGCCGGCCTCGGTCATGGCGGCGCGCATCGTCTTCTTGGTGTAGCGGCGGATGTGGCCGGTCGCGACGTCGACCTGGCTCATCGCGAACATGAACGCCGGCACGATCAGGATGATCCGGCCGCCGGGGCGGACCAGCTCAGCCATGCTGCGCAGGGCACCGACGTGGTCCTCGATGTGCTCGAGGACGTTGTAGGAGACAGCGGCGCTGTATTCCCCGTTGGCCTCGGCCGAGGGCAGCAGCATCTGCCGCACGTCGATGTTGTCGTGGTCGGCCAGGCGCTCCTTGAGCTGCACCAGCCGGTCGGGGTCCGCCTCGGTGGCGGTGAAGCGGGGCAGGTGCTCCGCCCACTCCAGTGCGTAGTCGCCCAGGCCGCTGCCGATCTCGATCGGGTTGTCGCCCAGGTACGGGAGAGCCAGCTCCACGAACCACCGACGGTGGTTCACGGCCATGGCGAGGCCTTCGAGCACTTCGGACTGGATCCGCTGGTCTCCAGTGATGTCTGCCATAAGTAAGGTTCCCTCGTCTTGCCGATCCGAGCTGACAGCGGGACCGGAAGAGTTAACCATCCGCTGCGCGCAACCGAAAGTTGAGCGGGGGGCGCCCCGCTCATTTTTGCCTGATTGAGACATTGACCGGTGGGTACCCACCATCCTTACCCATCATGCACGAGCGAGCCAACCATCGGTAATACACGGCTAGATATCGGCTCGATCACGCCTGCGCCGCCCGTCACAACACTGTTACCAACCTCGGTTAGGCTCGCCGATGCTATGACGATTACGGGTATTGACTCGACAGGCCAGCCGGCCGGCGGGAACGTTCTGCCGCCCGCCTCCGCCGCCGACGCCGAAGACCTGGACGCGGAGCTGCGCGCGCTGAAAACCGAGGTCGCCGCCGCGCCGATATCGGTCATACCCGCAGTTGACGCGGCGCCGGAGGCCGAGCTGGCGCCGGTGCGGGCGCCTCGCTGGTGGCGCTCTCTCACCTGGCGAGATGTTCTCGCAATAGCCACCTTCATTGCGGTAGCGCTCTTCATCACGGCCCCGTTGTGGCTCAATCTTGATCATGAGTTGCGCGATGATCCACAGGATCAGGCATTCTTTGAGTGGATGTTGGCGCACGGTGCCCGCGTGCTCACGGATGGCGTTTATCCGTTCTTCTCGGACCGGATGAATTACCCCGATGGGGTGAACATGATGGCCAACACGTCAGTGTTGGCGGTGTCACTGCCGATGACGCCCGTCACTGCCATGTTCGGGCCGCATGTGGCGTTCAACGCGTTTCTTACGCTGGCCTTGGCAGCCACCGGTATTTCGTGGTATTTCGTGTTGTCCCGCCAGTTCGTCAGCTCACGGCTCGCGGCCTGGGTCGGCGCGCTGTTCGCCACGTTCGCGCCGAGCATGATCTCGCACGCCGGCGGCCACCCGAACATCGTCTCGCAGTTCCTCGTGCCGCTGATCATCTGGCGCACGCTCGCGCTGCGGGCCCAGGGCCGGGCCGTCCGCAACGGCCTGCTGCTCGCGGCGCTGCTGGTCTGGCAGGCGTTCATCAACCTCGAGATCCTCTTCATGACCGCAGTGGGCCTGGGCATCTTCTGCCTGGTCATGGCGATCTCGCGGCGCGCCGACCGGCCCGGGGAGATCGCCGCCTTCCTGCGCGGGCTGGGCGTCGCGGGTTCCGTGACGCTGGCCCTGCTGGCATACCCGCTCTACGTGCAGTTCTTCGGGCCGCAGAGCTACCACGGCCTGCCCGAGTTCGTCCGATACTTCGGCGCCGACCTGGGCTCCTTCACCGCGTACGCGCAGCGCTCGGTCGCCGGCAACAGCCTGACCGCGGGCCGCCTCGCCCAGAACGCCGCCGAGGAGAACGCGTTCTTCGGCTGGGGTCTGGTCATCCTCTTCTTCGGCCTGGTGGCCTGGATGCGCCGCAGTGTGGCGATCGTCACGATGGCCGGCGTCGCGCTGTTCTTCGGTGCGATGTCGCTCGGCCCGCGCATCCGGCTGAACGGGGTCGACACCGGCGTCCCCGGCCTCTGGTCGCTGCTGCACAGCGTCCCGATCCTCAACTCGGCCGTGCCGACCCGCTGGGCCCTGGCGATCGCCCCGATCGTCGGCGTCATGCTGGCGCTCGGCTGCCAGCGCGCCTCGGACCTGATGAAGTCCCAGCCGGCCACCCGCGGCCCGGTCCGGGTCGCCATGATCACCGCGGTGGCCATGGCGTTGGTCCCGCTCGTGCCGACCCCGCTGCGCACGGTCCCGATGGACCCGGTGCCGGAGTTCGTGACCTCGGGTGCCTGGAAGCAGTACGTCGACGACGACCACACGCTGGTCGCCCTGCCGCTGCCGGACAGCTCATATCCGGACCCGCTGCGCTGGAGCGCCTACACCGGCCAGGAGATGCGGATCGCCAGCGCCTACGCCCTGCTGCCGAACCAGAATCCGCTCGACCCGACGGACCGCTCGGCTCTCTTCGCGCCGCCGTGGCGCCCGACGAGCGGCCTGATGGCGTCGATCAAGCGGGGCAACCCGACCCCGGAGATCTCCGAGACCCGCCGCGAGATGACGCTGGCCGACCTGCGGTATTGGAAGGCAGCGGTGGTGGTGCTGACCCCGCAGGTCCGCGACATCGAGATGCTCCGCGCGATGACGGAGCTGCTGGGCTTCCAGCCGACCTGGACCGGCGGCGCCTGGATCTGGGACGTCAAAAACCTCGTCGACGCCGACAAAGCCAACCAGTAGCCGCAAGGATCTCCCGCAGCGCAACCAAAGCCAGCGCAACCAAAGTCAGCGCAACCAAAGTCGCAGTGCGCCCGTCGTTGTCGAGGGCGCCGAAACAGACTAGGCGCTCTTTGCCGTGGTCTGTTTCGGTGACCTCGACAACGACCTCCTGGGGCGCACTGCCCGCCGAGCGGAGCGAGGCCATCAGACAGAGCCATCAAGCAGAGATGCAGCAGCCGGCACAGACCTTGGGCTTGGGCAGGGTGAAGGCTAGGCAGCAGGTCTTGCGCCGCACGTCGAGGTTTCCCGCCCGGCCCGGGACCAGCTCGATCAGGTCGGCCACCCCGAGCGCCCCCAGCAGCGTGGCGATCGTCTCCGCCGACGAGCCCGGCAGCGCGTCGGCCGACCGCAGCACCGCGTAGGCCACCCCGGACGACAGTGAGCCGAGCAGCGTGCGCTTGCCCAGCCGGACCCTGGTGTGGATCGCGTCCAGCAGCGGCGTCAGGTGCTCGTCCAGCAGCGACCGGCGCAGCTCCTCCAGCAGGGCGGCCTCGTCCGGGACCACCCGGACCTGGGCCAGACCGCTCAGCGCCAGCGGGTCGGACGGCAGCACCGCCACCGTGATGTCCTGGCGCAGGCCCAGCGTGACCAGTGGCCGCGGGTCGTTGAAGTGCATCAGCACGTCGGTGCCGGTCAGCAGCGGCACCCGGCGCGCGGACGCCCAGCCCAGCACCGCCGGCAGCGCCAGCCAGTAGGTGTAGGCCTTCCATGCCAGCGCGGCCGCGGCGTGCGGCTGGGCCTGCCAGCGCTCGCGGGACGACTCCAGCAGGGTGCCCAGGTGGTGGCCGGTCAGGTCGGAGGTCGGCAGCCAGCCCGTCGGGTCCGGGACCATCAGGTCCGGCGCCAGGCCGGGCAGCTCCGTGCTCGTGCCGAACATCGCCCGCAGCGTCGCCGTCACCGGCGCGAGCGGCTGCCGGGCGAAGGCGGAGTGATCGGCGAGGGCGCGATCCAGCGCGGTGGTCACTGGGCAGCGCCGCTCAGGCAGGGGGAGAGCGGCTTCATCCGCTGGATCACCACTGTCACCTCGCCATGCCTCGCTGGTCAGGACGGCCCACCATACCTTGTTAAGGCTAACCTAACCACGCCAGCCAAACCGTCACTTTCCACGCCCCAGACAGGTGTTCTTGCGACAAATACCCCCTGCAAGGGTGACCTAACCGAGAGTTGCGCCGTTGCCGGTTTCGTCAAGGCATCTGTCGGCAACGCGCTACTAGCCCCTTGCGGACACCGGATGACATGGACACTGAAATTCCTGTCGCAAAGGGGACATCCGTGATGACCACCTCGCCAGTCGAGAGGGCAGCCGACCACTTCGTGTCGGCGCTCGCACAATGGCGGGTCGAGCGCGGGATGACGAAGAAGCAGCTCGCCGGGCGCATGGGCTTCGATCCGTCCTACGTCAGCCACGTCGAGGGCCGGCGGCACAAACCGACCGAGGACTTCGCGCGGCGCGCCGAAGCGGTGCTGGCCGCCGGCGGCGCGATCTGGCAGCGGTTCCAGGAGTACGACGAACTGCGGCACGCCCGCGGCCCCGTCCTGCATCGTGACCCGCCGGTGCCCGCGCAGTGGATGCCGCCGGGCACCGGCCTCATCGTCGAGCAGGAGGTCGCCGAGCTCACGTACACCGAGGGGGCCTACCGATGCGTGATCCGGCGGGCTCTCTACAACGCCGGGGTGGAGCCGGTCACCCGCTATCTGGTGAAGATCTCGGTCGACCGATATCCGCACGACCCGCAGGGCTCCAACCGGCACCACCGGCGGCACCCGCTCAGCTTCGAGGAGATGGACCTGCGTGCGGTCGCCGGCGAGGGCCCGGCGACCGAGCCGATGCAGTGGCGGCTCAAGCTGGACCGGGACGCGGCGAAGGAGGTCTGGCTGCTCTTCGCCAACGACCACGGCCAGTTCCCGCTCTATCCCGGCGAACGCACCACCATCGAGTACGCCTACACCGTGGGCGAGGAGAAGTGGGGCCAGTGGTTCCAGCGGGCGGTCCGCCTGCCCACCCGCAATCTCACCGTGCGGCTGAACTTCCCGGTTGAGTTCGAGCCCCAGGTCTGGGGCGTGGAGACGTCGCTCGCCGCCGAGGTGCCCGTCCGTACCCCCTTGGAGCGCCACAACGACGCGCGCCGCGCGGTCTTCGAATGGTCGACCGACGCGCCGCTGCTCAACGCCCGGTACCGCCTCGAGTGGCGGTTCCGGGGCCAGTCCGCACCGACCACCCCGGACGAAGGAGTCCCCAAGGCCAGGATCAACGGTCACGAGCTGAGAGCGAGCCAGCGGATGCGCGGAATCGGCATCGTGCAGCGAGGCGCTGATTTGTTGCGCCAGCGCGCCCGGCACTTCCAGCTGCCCAGGGAGGAGCTGGCCGCTCGCGACGCGGTCACCGGCCTCCGGGCCGTCCTCGACCGGCTCGAGGCCCTGCACGACTTCAGCAAGGGGGTCGGGCTGGCCGCGCCGCAGATCGGCCTGGCGGTTGCCGCCGCCGTGGTGCGCCCACCCGAGCGCGGCGCGGAGCCGGTGGTCCTGCTGAACCCGCGGGTCGTCGACGAGTCGAGCGAGTCCGACGAGCAGTACGAGGGCTGTCTCTCCTTCTTCGACTACCGCGGCCTGGTGGTCCGGCCGTTGCGCGTCGACGTGGAGCACGCCCGTTTCGACGGCACCCGGGTGATCACCTCCTTCGACCAGGCCATGGCCCGGCTGGTCAGCCACGAGATCGACCATCTCGACGGCCGGCTGTACGTGGACCGGATGGTGCCGGGCGCCAACCTGGTACCGATCGAGGAATACCGCCAGGCCGGCCAGCCGTGGAATTACTAGTCGGAGAAGCTGTCGTACTTGATCCGCACCGACGGGACCTGTAACTCGGCCAGGGTCTTCAGGGTCGCCTTGACCATCGGGCCCGAGCCCGAGACGAAGAAGTCGTGCTCGTTCCACGGGCCGTAGCGGGCCACGACGTCGGAGATGTTGCCCTGCTCGCCGGGGAACGTCGGGTCGTCGCTGCAGGCGGTCACGACGGAGAGCCAGGGATAGCGGGCGGCGAGCCGGTTCAGTTCGGCCAGGTCGTACAGGTCGTCGCGGGTGCGGGCGCCGAAGAAGACGTGCACCCAGCGGGTCCGGTTGTAGCGGGTCAGCTCCTCGAGCAATGACTTGATCGGGGCGAGGCCGGTGCCGCCGGCCACGAAGACGGCGTCCCGGGTGGAGCGGCGGTCCAGGTTCATCGAGCCCATCGGCGCGGCCAGCCGGATCATGTCGCCGACCTCCAGCCGGCGGACCAGCGCGCTGGAGACCCAACCGGCGCCGATCGCCCGGACGTGGAACTCCAGGGTGTTGTCGCGCCGGGGAGCGTTCGCCGGCGAGTAGGTCCGCCACAGCCGGGGCTGGAAGCGCGGGCACTCCATGCTGAGGTACTGGCCGGCGCGGTACTCCAACGGCTGCATCGGCGCGACCGTGAAGACGGCGATGTCGGTCGAGCGGCGCTCGTGCGCCATGACCTCGGCATACCAGTACGGCGGGTTGGTGTCCGCCTCCGCGCCCGCGAGCATCTTGGCCGCGATCACCGCGTACGCGTCGGCCCACGCCTGGTCGTACTCGATGCCCCACTGCTCGCCCGCGAACTGCCGCATCGCCTCGATCAACGCCCCTCCGACGACCTCGTAGTGTGCCGGTTCCACGTGGAACTTGCGGTGGTCACGACCGAGCGCCCGCAGATAGTCGTCGAACTTCTCGGGATCTTCCAGGGTCTGGACGGCGGTGACGATCGCGCCGAGCAGCCGGGCGCGCTGGACGTCCATGTGCACGGGGAACAGGTCCCGCAGGTCCGGGTGGGAAAGGAAGATCCGCGCATAGAAGTAGCCGGCAACCTTGTCCTGATGCTCCTCGACGAGGCTCCAACTCTCCTTGAGCAAACGAGCGAGGTCTCCCATGCCCACAGCGTGGAGAAAGCAGCGGGTGACGCATCGCACGCGAAGTGCGATGTACGCCGCATAATTCCCGACACACGGCGCGTCGCTTGCCCCGATAGGTCCGAATGTGCATGGGTGAGATCACTCGAACGGTGGAGCCGCTTCTAGAGTGGTCGCGTGACGGTAGCTCTTGATCGCCCCCCGGCAACCCGCAACCAGCTACGCCTGGAGATAGCGGTCGTCCTGCTGCTGTCGCTCGGCCAGTCCGCCGTCTATGCCGCGGTGTCACTGGTGGCGAAGCTCACGGCCGGCAAACCGCTGTCCCAGCAGACCGCAACACTGAACCCGTCGCAGTCGCCGCGGCCGTACCTCGATCTCACGTACCAGTTGCTCGGGATCTTCTTCGCGCTCGTCCCGGTCCTGCTCGCGCTCTATCTCCTGAACCGCGACCGGCTGGAGCCGGCGCGCACGCTCGGCATCGACTTCCGGCGCCCCGCCGGCGACGCCGGCTGGGGCACCGCACTGGCTGCGGCCATCGGCATCCCCGGCCTGCTCCTGGTGTACGCGGCGGCGACGCTCGGCCTGAACGCGCAGATCGTGCCGGCCGCGCTGCAACCGGTGTGGTGGGCGATCCCGGTCCTGATCATCGCGGCGATGCAGAACGCGATCCTGGAAGAAGTGATCGTCGTCGGCTATCTGATGACCCGGCTGCGCGAGCAGGGCTGGCGGCTCGGCTACATCGTGGCGGCCAGCGCGGTGCTGCGCGGCTCCTACCACCTGTACCAGGGCTTCGGCGCGTTCGTGGGCAACGCGGTGATGGGCGTGGTGTTCGCCCTGTTCTTCCTGCGGAAGGGCAGGGTCATGCCGCTGATCGTGGCGCACAGCCTGCTCGACATCACCGCCTTCGTGGGCTACACGCTGCTGCCCAAGGAGTGGCTCAGCTGGCTCTGACCACGGCCCGATACCGATCGCGGTAGTGGACGGTGGCCCGCGCCGCCATGGCCCGGGCCGCGCCCCGGCTGGCCAGCGTGGCGACCAGCAGGCCGGTGCCAGGGAAGAAGCGATTGACCACCCGGACGGCCGCCCAGCCGCCGGCCTGCGCGGCGAGCATCCGGCCCAGCCGCCGGGTGGCGTCGGTCAGCCCGGTCTGCTCGTAGGCGTGCTGCTCCGCGGCGGCGAGGGCCGCCTCCGCGTCCTCCCGGGCGGGGTGCACCCGGGTCAACACGAGCAGGTCGACCGCCCGCTCCCGGTCGGTCGGGTCCAGGCCGTACGCGGCGGCGACGTGCAGCGCCAGCTCGGCGTGGGTGAACGCGGCCGCCCCGAGCAGGGCGACCGGCGCGTACGAGCCGGCGACCGCGGCGAAGATGCTGCTGACACTGCCGAACCGGGTGAACTGCCGCACGGCCAGCCGGGCCAGGGCATCGGGCGTGGCGCCGGGGTAGGCGGCCCGGGTGCGGCCGGCCCACTGGATGGCGCGCGGGCCGATGGTCTGGGTGGCGGCCACCGCGAGCAGCTCGGGGCAGTGGCCGGGATCGGCGATCAGGGCGGCCCAGGCCTCGGTCCGGGCGGCGGACACGGTGTCCGTCACGGAACCGGTGGCGCGCGGCAGGGTCGGACCAACGGGGACGGCAGCCCCCGGCTGCCCCGGCGCCGTGGCCGGGGGCTCGGCAGCCGGGGATGTCGCCCCGCCACGTGCCATGTCAGGTGCGTCGCCAGCCGGTGCGGCGGCAGCCGGTGCGGCGGTTTCGTCGGGCACCGTTGTCATGTTCGGCTTGACCAGGTCAGGCGCGATCTCCGCGGCCACCGCCTCGACGGTCGTCGCCGCCTTTGCTTGTTCAGGTTTGGCCGCCTCCGCCTTGACGGTCGTTGCGGGCTTGGCCGGTTCGGGTTTGGCGGGCGCCGCCTCGACGGCCGGTTCGGGTTTGGTGGGCGCGGCCTCGACGGTCGCTGCGGCCTTGGCCGGTTCGGGTTTGGTGGGCGCGGCCTTGGCGGAGGCTGTGGCCTTCCGGGGTGTGCGCTTCGCCGGGGCTGTCCTGGCCTGCGGGGTCGCCTTCGTGGGCGGTGCGGCTGTCGGCTGCGCCTGCGCCGGAGGGTGGGGCGCGCTCGCTGCGGGCGGTGGCGTGGACTTCGCCGGGGACCGCGGGGCTGATTTGCGTGGCGTCGACTTCGCCGGACCCCGTTGTTGGCGGGTCGACGGTGTTGCTTGTGGTGCGTCTGTGCCCGTACCGGAAGCGGTTTTGTCGTCCGCCGGTGGCCGGAAGGTCACCGGTGGGGGTGCCTTCGCCGGTTTTTTCTGGGGAGTGGGCTGTTCAGGCGTGCTGAACGCCGGGTTCGACGTCCGCGGGCGGCGCTGCTTCGGCTCGTTCTCCTCCATGCCGAGGGAGCCTAGTCGGGCCGCGGCCGTTTGACCTGTTGGACGACAGTGCGGTCCGTCGAATTCCGCGGATTTCGATGATCGGCGTGGGCCGGACACCCCCGATGGGCAACCTCTTTGCCGGGCCCCCGGGCGGTCCGGTATCCTCAACCGTCGGTGGCCTGCAAGGTCCCCGAGGAGACTTCGCCTAGTCCGGTCTATGGCGCCGCACTGCTAATGCGGTTGGGGTTTTATAGCCCCTCCCGGGTTCGAATCCCGGAGTCTCCGCCACTTGCCCAAAAGGCCGTGAGCTTCCGCTCACGGCCTTTTGCATGGCTGGGCCCGGCCTCCCTCACGACGTCACTCTCTGCTCGGTGGGACGCGGCTGAAGGGCGGCACGCAGCTGGTCCAGAGCGCGGGCGGTCTGGCTCTTGACGGTGCCCTGCGAACACCCGAGCGCCTCGGCGGTGTCAGCGACATCAAGGTCGTAGTAGTAGCGGAACACGACGGCGGCCCGCATCCGTGGCGGCAGCTCACGCAGCGCGGTGCGCAACCGGTCGTCGACCTCGCCGGGCCCGGGCTGAGCGGGGATCGGCCGGTCGGGCGGATCGGAGGTCGGCCGCTCCCGCCGCCACCACTGCCGCCGCCGCTCGTCGGTGAGGGCATTGACCAGCACCCGGCGGAGGTAGCCGTCCGGATTGTCGGCACGCTGAAAGGCGGGCCAGGCGACATACAGCTTGGTCAGCGTCGATTGCACCAGGTCCTCAGCGAGATGCGCGTCGCCGGCCGTCAGCAGGGTGGCGGTGCGCACCAACCCGGCCCGGCGCGCCAGGACGAAGTCATGGAACCGCGCATCGCGTTCGCTGTTCACAAGCCCTCCCGGCGTCCAATTCTGTCCAACCGCGTCCAACCAGCCCGCCGAGTGCTCCCGGAGGTGGCTAGGGTCACCCGATCCGCTTGCACAACTGCGCAATCGGGTCCGGCGGCCTTCTTGCGGGGCGACGGCCGCTGCGCGAATGTGCAATCAGCGCGGACGAGATCCGTTGGCCGGGTCCCGGCCATGGCGTAGTGGGGCGCTGTGGGAGACGACTTATGCGGCAGGCGAACAACACCGGCAGGACCGCCGACCGTGAGCCCGTGGTGCCGGCTCTCGGACGCTGGGGCCTCTCCTCGTACGCGGATCTGATCTACCGCAGTCTCGCGCTGACCGGCCCGGCGACACCGCGGCAGCTGGTCAGCCAGCTCGGTGTCGACGCCGCCAGGGTCAGCCGGGCCCTGGACGAGCTGGCCGGCTTCGGCGCGGCGCGGCCGGCGTACCGGGGTCGCGACGGCAGGTGGAGTGCGGTCGACGTCGACGTCGTCATGTCCCGGGCGCGGCGACCGCGCGCGGCCGTACCCCTCAACCTGCACTGCCGGCGGCACCTGGCCGCGGTCAGCGGCCTGCAGCTGGAACGGATTCCCGACACCGCCGTTCACCGGCTGGCGAGCCGGTCGTCCGTGCGCGACCGCATCGCCGACCTGGTCGCCGGGGAGCGGCACGAGCACCTCACCATCAACACCGAGGAAGTGTTCAGCGCCGACGTGGCGGCGGCCGCCGGCCCGCTGGATCGGGCGCTCGTCGCCAGGGGTGTGCGGCTGCGGACCCTGGGTCTCATCCCCCAGGACGGCAGTCAGGACACGACCTTCATCGCCGGCATCGAGCACCGCCAGGCTTCGGCGCTGCCGCTCAAGCTGATGGTGTTCGACCGCCGGAAGGCGCTGTTCCCCGCTGATCCCGCCAACTTCGAAGCCGGCGCCATCGAGATCGACGACGCCGACGCGGTGGAGTCGCTCACGCAGTTCTTCTACCGGATCTGGAGCACCGCCGTCGATCCACGCCGCCAAGCCATCCCGCCGATCGTCCTGAGCCACCGCGAGAAGGGCATCGTGACGCTGCTGGCCACCGGCCTGAGCGAGGAGGCCGCCGCCACCTCCCTGGGCATCAGCCGCCGCACCGTCGGCTACACGCTCCGGGCCCTGATGGACCGGCTGGGCGTCGAGAACCGCTTCCAACTGGCCTTGCTCCTCGGCGCCGCACAGGCGGTGCCGTTGTCACCAACCATCCGACCGCAGCGAAAGGACTCCTGATGGCGACGAACGCACGCCGCTGGGCCGCCACCGCATCGATCACCGGGATCCTGCTGGCCGGGTCGGCGGCACCGGCCCGCGCCGCCGGCCCGGTCAACTGGACCATGGCTCCGTGCGTAACTGTCGAGGCGATGCAGCCCGGCGTCATGCTGGAATTCAACTGGCTGTACAACACGGTCGAGGGAACGGTCTCGCAGTGCGGCCCGGTCGTCGAGGCGGGCGGCTTCCGGGTCGCCACCTATTCCCCGAACGAGGCGACCGGGTACGCCCCCGGCTACAACGTCCGGCTGTTCGCCTCCACCGCGGTCGGGGAGGTGAGCCATTTCGGCATGGCGGCGCTCCCGACCGAGGAAGGCGAGTTCGGCCTCTGCGTGCTCGCCGGCGACAACGAGCGGGTCGGCTGCTATCGCGCCGTGGTCACCGAGGGCGAGTCGACCTACGAGGACGTGCTGTACCCGCTGCCCACGGACGATCCCCTGGTCGACAAGGACGTGGTCACGTCGCCTTACACGGGAGCGCGCGGCCCGGCCCTAGGTGTGGGAAACGGTCCCCGGCCGGCGTGCGGGACCTGCTTTTGACCGGCCCGGTGACTCGTTGCGCAGCTGCGCAACGAGTCACCCGGAGGCCCACGCGCGGGCGTGACGGCCACCTACGCTCAGCACGCGGATCCCCCACCAGACGAAGGAGCCCGCTGTGTCCACTCTCATCATCGGCTCGCGTGAGCGCGCGCTCATCGGTCTGCTGGCCGAGGGCCGCAGCGACGAGGACGCCGCCAGGGAGCTCCAGATCAGCCGCCGCGCCGTGACCTACGCCCTGCGCAACCTGATGGACCAGCTGGGCGTGGACAACCGCTTCCAGCTCGGCCTGGCGCTCGGCAGCATCGGCGCGGCCATGCCCGCACCCGCAGAGCCCGGCCCGTCGGGAAAGGCACCACAGTGACTGCCGTGGAGGCCTTCGCGGATCTCGCCCGCGCCGCCGCCACCCTGTCCGAGCTGGGTGCGCTGCTCCGGCTGCTGCGCCGGCGCCACGGGCGGAGCTATCCCGGCGGCCCACTGACCTACCGCGAGCTGGCGGTGAAGCTGGGATCGTCACACGGCATCATCGGCGAATATCTCGCCGGCAACGTGCTGCCCCCGGTGGACCGCCTCGACGCCCTGGTGATCATTCTCGGTGGCACACCCGCCGAACGCTGGGCGCTCGCCGACCTCCGCGACGGGATAGAGGACGCCCGCCGAAGGATTCGCAGCGCCGCCTGATCAGGCTCTCCGCGGAGAAGCACGCCGAAAGGCTGATGCGCAACGTCGATACGGTGTCGTACCGTGCGCAGACATCCATGATCTTCGGTTCGGGGGAACCTTGCGCGCTGTCTCTTCCGGTCTGGTGGCGGCGTTGCTCGCCACCGGCCTGGCATCACCCGCTGTAGCCGCTTCACCTTCGGCGGACGCGGCGCTGGTCCAGCTCGACGTCGGCGTCGCATCGGGGGTGGATCCGGCCACTGTGGTCGCCGCACTCAACGGCAGCGTGGTGCGGAGCCGGCCGGTCCGGGGCCTGGACGCGATCAGCATCGACGTGCCCGCCGACCGGGCCGACGAGGTCCTCGGCCTGCTGCAGGGCGCCGCGGACGTGCGGTTCGCCGAGCGCAGCGCCGTGGTCGGGGCGGACAGCGACTCCGTCCCGAACAGCTTCACGCCGATGGAGATTCCGCAGGCGTGGACCTGGACGACCGGCAGCGCGGACGTCACGGTGGCCATCGTCGACACCGGCGTCAGCCCCAATACCGAGCTCGCCGCGGACCGGCTGGTGCCGGGATACGACTTCGTCGACGACGATTCCAACGCCGCGGACGGCAACGGCCACGGCACCCTGGTGGCCAATCTCCTCGGTGCGGACGGCACCAACGGCGTCGGCATGACCGGCGTCTGCGGCAAATGCCGGATCATGCCGGTGCGGGTGCTGGGTGACCGCGAGGGCACGACCGGCAACGTAGCCGCGGGCATCGCCTGGGCGGCCGACCACGGCGCCCAGGTGATCAACCTCTCGCTCAGCACGGCGTCGGACAGCCGGCTGCTGCGACAGGCAGTCGAATACGCCGCCGCCCGAGGTTCCCTTGTCGTCGCCTCGGCCGGTAACGAGCGGTCGACGGCACACCGGTATCCCGCCGCTGTCGAGTCCGCGCTCGCCGTCAGCCAGGTCGGGACGCCGGCGAAGAACAGTGCGACGGACCGGTGGGTCGACGTCTCCTCCTACGGCAACTTCATCGTGTTCGACCGGAACGACCGGTGGACCGGCATCTCCGGCTCCTCCGGGGCGACCGCGGCGACCTCGGGGATCGCGGCGCTGGCCTTCGCGATGAAGCCGGGCGCATCCGCCGACGAGGTGCGTGCGGTGATCGAACGGGACGCCGAGGATCACCTCAGCACGTCCTACCCGAACCAGGCGCCGCTGATCAATGCGGCCCACATGATGTACGACCTCGGGGGCACCGACACCGTCCCGCCCACGGTCACGTCGACCGGCCTGACCGAGAACGAGACCGTCGTGGCCGTGGGCGAGACGGCCACGCCGAAGGCCGCGGACGATCACGGCGTGGAACGCATCGAGGTGCTCGTCGACGGCCGTCCCCCGATCGTCGTGGAGCGCCCCGGCTCGCAGATCACGGTGCGCCCGCCGGCGGGCTACAACGGCCCGCTGCCGGTGACGGTCGTCGCCTACGACTACGCCGGCAACGCCGGCCGGGCAACCACCATGGTCAATGTGGACACCACCGTGCCGACCGGGGTCTGGGTCGCGCCGGCGCCGGACGCGGTGGTCCACGGCGCCACGATCGACGTGAGCATCACGACGCCGGACAACGACCTGGCCTACGTCAAGTCGATCTTCCAGGACAACACCGAGGCCTGCGGCTGCTCGCTGACCCGGGTCGACGGCACGAACCGGTGGCAGGGCGAAATCGCGCTGGACCAGACGGGCCGGATCCAGATCGTCCTCGTGGACAAGGTCGGCAACAGCCTGACCCTGAACCGCACCGTGCGGGTCGACAACCACCCGCCGATGGGCGGCACGATCACCCCGGCCTCGGGTGCGACGGTGCGCGGCACGTTCACCAGCACGCTGTCCGGCGTCACCGACGAGGGCGGGGTGGCCAAGGCCGAGCTGTGGGCCAACGGCAAATACGTCGGCGTCGACAAGACCGCGCCGTACGCGATGGCAGTGCGGACCGGCCCGTCCGGGAAGCTGTCGCTGACCTGGAAGGTCACCGACCGCTTCGGCCAGGCGCTGACGTATGCGGCGCGCACGCTGACCGTCGACAACACCGGCCCGACCGTCTCGATCACCAAGGCGCCGAAGCACAAGGCCAAGGTCAAGGGCACGGTCAGGATCTACGCCAAGGCGTCGGACGCCAGCGGCGTCGCGCGGGTCGAGCTGATCGTGAACGGCAAGGTCGTCGCCAAGGACACCGCTTCCGGGTACGTCCTCAGCGTCAACACGAGCAGGCAGAAGAAGACGATGAAGGTGCAGGTTCGGGCGTACGACCGGCTCGGCAACGTGAAGTACACCAGTAGCCGTACGTGGTACCGGAAATGAGCCGAACCCGTTGGGCGACCTCGTCCTGCCTGACCGCGGTTCTGCTCGTCGGGCTGGCTGCCGCGCCGGCGTCCGCGGCCGACACCTCGACAACCCGGCTGGTCGTCGGGCTCGTCGCGGGCGCTGATCCGGCGGCCGTCGTGGCCAGACTGGGTGACAAGGCGTCCGGGCCCAAGGCCGTCCCGGGGCTGGACGCGATCACCGTCGACGTGCCGGCGGCCGGCTGGGACGCCACGCGCGCCGCGTTCGCCGCCGATCCGGCGGTGCGCTATGCGGAGCTCGACGTCCTCGTCAGCGCCGACGCCGCGGTCGACCCCGATGAGCCTGCGAACCGGAGCTCGGGTATCTACAACCAGATTCCGGCGGCCTGGACCTGGAGCACCGGCAGTCCATCGGTCACGGTGGCCGTCGTCGACTCCGGCGTCTCCGCCACCGGGGATCTCGGCGGTGACCGGTTGGTGCCCGGCTACGACTTCGTGGACGGCGACGACGACCCGGCCGACGACGACAACCACGGCACGCTGGTGGCCAACACGATCGCCGCTCAGCACGGCAACCAGATCGGCGGCGTCGGCGTCTGCGGCCAGTGCCGCATCATGCCGGTACGGGTGCTGAGCCACCGCACCAGCGGCACCGCGGCCGGGTCCGCCTCGACCGTCGCGGCCGGCATCGCCTGGGCAGCCGAGCACGGTGCGCAGATCATCAACCTGTCGCTGAGCACCCGTACCCCCAGCCGGGTGCTGGAGGACGCCGTAGCGCGCGCGTCTGCGGGGGGCGCCCTGGTCGTCGCGTCTGTGGGTGACGATGCAACTGTCGACCCGTACTACCCCGCGGCGTTCGAACCGGCGTTGGCCGTGGGATCGTCCGGTCCCGGAGGTGTTCCGTTGAACGCCTCGAACCGCAATTCCAAGCGCCTTCAATGGGTCGATGTCGCGGCCAACCGTTCGTACCTCGCGCTGAACGCACAGTCGCAGGCACAGGTACTGGCGGGCACCTCTGCCTCCGCGGCTCTGGTGTCCGGTGTCGCGGCGCTGGGGCTGTCCACCCGGCCGGGTCTCTCGGCGGCTGACCTACGTTCGGCGGTTCTCGCCTCGGCGGGGCGCGAGAACACCATGGATCCCGAGGATGCGCCGATCCTGGACGCCGCCGGTCTGCTGTACAGCCTCGGGGGCACCGACGACATCGCACCGAAGATCAGCACCTATGGCTCTGGCTACGTGCCACTGGTGACCGGCGGGCCCTTCCACCCCGATCTCACGTTTCTCGACGATCACGCCGTACAGCGCTCCGAACTGGAGGTGGCCGGCACGGTCGTACGGCGTGACCACGTCTGGTCGAGGCAAGGGCTGACCGGGACCCCGCCGGTCGGATGGAACGGCCGGCTGTCGTACACGGTCCGGATCTACGACTATGCCGGGCACAGCGCCGAGCAGACCCGGGCCGTGTGGGTCGACTCCATCGCGCCGACCGGCACGATCGACGCGCCGATCGAGGGTGCGATCGTGCGTGGCGGCCCGGTGGACGTCGTCTTCACCGCGACGACCGACGAGAAGTTGAGCCGGGTGCGGGCCAACGACATCGCGCTCACGCAGACCGGCCCACGGCAGTGGACGGGACGGGTCACGCCGATCTCCGACGGCAAGATCTACGTCAACGTGTTCGATGCGGCCGGCAACCTGACCGACCTGACCCGGGGCGTCGTGGTCGACGACGTCGCCCCGACCGGTGTGATCGAGGAACCGGTGCCCGGCAGGCACGTGCGCGGGGCGGTGGACGTGCTCTTCACCCAGACGGACCGGGAGAAACTTCGGTCCGTCGAGGCCAACGGCGTACCGATGCAGCAGGTCGGGCTGTGGTCGTGGCAGGCCCGCATCGTCCCACCGGCGTCCGGTGACATCGAGGTTGTCGCCGAGGATCTGGCGGGCAACATGGTCCGGGTCACGCGCCAGGTGGTAGTCGACAACGCCGGACCGACGGCGACGGCGATCAACCCGGCCTCCGGGGCGAAGGTGCGGGGCACGTTCACGACCAGCCTGAGCGGTGTCACCGACGTTTCCAAGGTCGCCAGGGCGGAGCTCTGGTCGAACGGCAAGTACGTCGGCGCGGACACCACTGCGCCGTACTCGCTCCCGGTCAAGACCGGCACGTTCAGCGGAAAGGTCAATCTGAGCTGGAAGCTGACCGACAAACTGGGCAACGCCCGCACCTACCCCCGGACCGTCATCGCCGACAACAAGGCACCCACCGTGTCGATCACCAAGGCGCCCAAGAACAAAGCGAAGGTCAAGGGCACCGTCAAGATCTCCGTCAAAGCCACGGACGCGAGCGGCATCGCACGGGTCGAACTGATCATCAACGGCAAGATCGTCGCCAAGGACACGACAGCGGCGTACCTGCTGAGCTTCAACGCCAACAAGCGGCCGAAAACGATGAAAATCCAGATCAGGGCGTACGACAAGCTCGGCAACGTGACCCGGACGAGCACCCGCACCTGGTACCGCGGCTGAGCAGGCCGGCCGCACGACGCGGCCGGCACGCAGGCCCCACTCGGCGACATGCTAGAGTCGTCGTCTAGCAGGTCCGGGAGCATGGCAACGCCTGGACCAGCGGAAACGTAACCGCGACTCGCTGGGCGCATCATCACGCGCCGGTGCGGAGAGTGGTTAGATCTGCGCCCGTAGCTCAATGGATAGAGCATCTGACTACGGATCAGAAGGTTAGGGGTTCGAGTCCCTTCGGGCGCACCACTTGAGCAGGGAATATAGTCGTTTGGCTATATTCCCTTCTTTGTGTGGGGCTACCGTGAGTCACGGTTCTGCCCCACTCGCGGGTCGTGTTTATGCAGTTCAGAGGCCACGTGTTCGGTGATTTCAGCTCCGGACGGTTACAGGACGTAGGATCACCATCGGATCACCACGATCCCGGAAAGTGGGATTCCTGGGTTCGAGGATGGGACGATTCGTGGCCGTGGCCCACGTTTCCACAGGTCAGGGCCTTAACTCTCCGGGCAGGCGAACGGGCTCAAGGATCCAACCCATCTGATTCGCGTCCGATGGCCTGTCCGATGAAGGCGACGGCCGCCAGTGGGTAGCGGGCGCTTGAGTCCCTGGGGAATGCGCGTTGAGCAGGGAATACGGCTGGCCGGCCACATCCGCTGCTCCGTGCGGCTATACAGGTGAGTGACTGCCGCATTCCATAGGGTCGTGCCTATGTCTTCGAGGCGGTCAGTGGTTTCCGGCTCCGGACGGTTACGGAACGGCGGATCACCTTCGGATCACCATGGTCCCACACAATGGGAATTTTCTGTTCGCGAATGGGACGGCGCATGGACGTGGCCCACGTTTTCGCAGGCCACATCCTTTGTCTGCTCCGGGCGGTGGAACGGACCCGAGCGTCAACCGTCTGATTCCCGGTCGGATGGTCTGACCATGGCGACGGCTACCGTCGGGCGGTGCGCCGGGACGCGGTGGTGCCGCGTGCGGCATGACTACGGCTCGCTGCCGGGATATCGGCCGCGTCGAGTTCCCAACAGCCCCGAGAGCCCGCTTCCGGACGTCGTGAACGGTGGATGACACGTTTGCTGACCGGGCGGATCGCAGGCCGGTCGGCGACGCCGAGGATCAGCCGAGCGGTGGCCTCGGCTTCCTTGCGTTGAGCGGCGGGGAGCACGTTGGTGTAGACGTCCGCGGTGAGGGCGACGGTGGAGTGCCCGAGCAGGTCCTGGATCGTCTTGAGATCGGCACCCGCGCTGTGGGCGAGGCTGGCCGTTCCGTGGCGCAGGTCCTGCAGGCGGATCGGTGGCAGGCCGGCCCGGTCGAGGAGAAGCCGGAATCGTTGAGTCAAGTAGCCGGGATGAAACGGGGTCCCGTCGGGCCTGGTGAAGACGTACCCGCTGGGCAGGCAGGGCTTGCCGGCGTCGTCACGGCGTTGCTGCTGCCGCTGCTGACGTCGACGGTGCAGGCGCAGCACCTGCACCGTGTGCGCGTCCAGGGCGACGACCCGGCGGCTGGTCGCGGACTTCGGCGGTCCTTCATGGACGGTGTAGCCGGCGGTGGTGCGTTGGCGGGTGACGGCCAGTTGGGCGTGGTCGAGGTCGATGTCGATCCACCGCAGGCCGGCGGCCTCGCCGCGGCGCAGGCCCCGCAGGGCGAGTAGCCACCACAGGGCGAGCAGTCCGTCGTGGCGTACCGAGTGCAGGAACTCGGCGAGTTGTTCGGGTGTCCAGACCGCGACGACGGGGTGCTCGCCGGTAGCTCGCCACGCGGCCACGCGCGGCGCTGTCCAGACCTCGGCGTGGGGGCGTTCGCGGGCCGGTAGTTCCACGCCGGTGGCGGGGTTGGTGGCGATGACGCCGTCGCGGACCGCGGCGTTGAGCGCCGCCCGGAGTGTTCGGTGGAGATGTTGCAGCGTGCAGACGGTATGGCGGAGCCCGTACCGGTTGGTGGCCCTGCCGATCTCGGCGAACGCGGCGGTGAGCTGCCGGGTGCTTAGTTCCGTGAGGGTAAGGCCGCCGATGATCGGGATCAGGAACCGTTGGATGTCGTGGGTGTAGTTCGCCGTCGTGGTCGGCCGTAGCCGGGTGCGACCGGCTATCCAGTGCTGCAGCCATCGTTTGACGGTCCAGTTCTGTCCGGTGCGTTCCTCGCACGACAGCTGCAGGAGTTCGTCGCGGGCTTTGCCGGCGGCACCCTCTGATGGGAAGCCGCCGCGGCGGACCCGTTCGGCCCGGCCCAGCAGGTCGCGGGTCGTACAGGCGAAGTACCAGCTGCCATGGTCGGGTTCGGGCAATCGTGGACAGCGTTCGCCCCAGCGCCGCCCAGTCGTTGGGTCGATGCATCCGCATCGTTTGAAGGTTCCGCCGGTGTCACTCATGTCGTCCCCCGTGTCGGTTGTCAGGTACTCTTTCGCGCCGGTCCTGGCGGACTGCCGGCCGGCGATGAAGCGCTCTGCCGGACGGGACCCTTGCTGCGGCTAGGTAGACGCTGTCGCCAGGCGTCAGGTAGCACTGGCGCGACCCCGCGCTGCGGGGCGCCGAGGTTCCCGTCGTCGCTGAAGGTCCGGCGCCCGCCGATTCGGCCGGCAGGTCAGCCATCCACGCGAGATCGGCGGGCGCGCGCTACCGGGCCGGGTCCGGCGCGTTGCCCTCCGGATCAGCCGGCGAGGTTGTTGCACCGTGCCCGAGCGGTACTCGCTACTGCTTGAGAGCTTACGCCCGTTCACCATGCCTGTTCATGGCTCACCATGGTTCCCCCTCGACGGTCATGGCTCTCCGACCAGTGGGATGGTCAGACAGTGATCGACCACGAAGGGCCAACTCCGCTGTACGTGCAGGTGGCAGAGGCCATCCAGGCACGTATCGAGGCGGGCGACCTTCTGCCGAACCGGCCGATCCCCTCGGAGAACCAGCTAGTACAGGAGTATGGCGTCGCCCGGGGCACCGCCCGCAAAGCCATCCAGCTGCTACGCGAGCGCGGGATGGTGGTCACCGTTGTCGGCCGGGGTACCTATGTCGCCGGCACCTCAAGTGGCCAGGCCTGATAGAACGGTTATCAGCGGCTGATGTCGCTGGCTCCCGGAGCGATTCGTTCGGCCCAGGTGAGCCATGGCCGCCGGAGGTCCGGACGAGCCCTCCGATGATCCGTCAGATGCGCTCTAGTATCTCGGGAGCCGAGAGCCGCGTCTGCTGGACGCAACCCGGGACTGGTGGACGAGGGGCAGGGTTTGAGCCGGTCAGGTGCGGCAGATAGACGCGGTCGACGAACGCAGCGGCCTCCGGATCGAGCCTCGCCGGCGATCCGGGCGTACCAGGCCGGACACCCGCGCCGGCGCGGTGTAGTTGCCGAGTAGCCCATTGGTGCGCTGGTTGCCGAGGATCTGGTGCTCCTGCAGCGGGGGACCTGACTCGCGTCCGGTGGGCCTCGTCGATCCGCCGCCGCGTCCGGCGCAGTCCGGCAAAGTCGCGCTGTTCGTGCACCTGGAGGCGGGCGATTGCCGTCATTTGCTCCCCGATCAAGAGGCGTTGTCCAGGTCAGCGTCGACCTGCTCGGCCAAGCGCAGGCCGATTGAGCAGGGCGACGAAACCACGCACCGAGGCGGTCGTTCGAAGGTGAAAGAAGTGTGGGCACGCCGACGACGTACGGCGACGGTTCATGGCCATAAGGAGTCTTGTCGAGGGCTTGGCCGTCACGTAAGAACGGTCCTTGTGACTGTTCCGGGCGGGTCCATCGCAGAGCGTGATTCGTGATCGAGACGACGGAGGCGGCATCACTTGAGGAGGCCGTTCGATCGGCCGTCGAACAGGGGTACGCGGAACTGGCGAGCCTGGCTGACGTCACGGACGGGCTGGT
>NZ_QHHV01000440.1:0-2121 GCF_003947245.1 Actinoplanes sp. ATCC 53533
TTCTGGGTGCCGCTGTCGGGGCCAGCGCAGACCGGGCACCTGGTGCCGTCCGGGTTAGACGGCCCTAACGGTGCCCGATCGCTGACCTCGCACCGTCCGGCGATCTCGTCGTGGCCGAGCTCGACCGCGAGGATCCGCAAGCTACATGTCGCGCTGAACCTCGCTCGTCCGTGGCGAGCGCTGGCCCGGCACGGACAGATCTACCGGGACCGTCAGGTGAGTGATCCGCGCAGCGTCGACCGCACCGCGATCTGACCACGGGCTGACGACAGTCGGAGTGGTGATGGCGTGTCCGCCGGTCGAGCAGTGGCTCCACCATGCGCCCCGTGCCGGTTCGGTTCCCACCGCGCTGGCAGCGCGGCGGCAACGGCTTCGCGTTGGAGGTGGTGGTGCTGCTGATCCGCAACTGCTCCTCGCTGCACTGCCGAGGATCTGCTGATCGCCCCGACCCAGCGAGCCAACGAGGCCGCCCGGCGAGGGGTGACACGGGCCGGCGCGGTGTTCACCGGCACGGTCGAGCAGTGTCAGGTTTCTGCAGCCGGGACGCAGCCGCGAGTCAAACCCCATCATGCTGGGATGGCACTCCACCGTGAGATGCCTAGTGGCGCCGAAAGGTTGGAAGTATTTGCATGTCAATAGCCGACGATCGGGTCGCGGACTTCGTCGACGCCTCCGTGCCAGGAATAGGCAAGGTCGACCTCATCTTCGTTTTTGGATCGACCTTACCGATTGCCGTTTCGCCTGCCGAGGAAGCTTTTCGATCGGGACTTGCACCGCTGATCGTTCTGACGGGAGGCCCCAACCGCCGTAAACCTGATCATGTTGAAAGCGAGGTGCACGCGCACCTGCTCCAGACGCGGGGAATCGCGCCGGAGCGGATGCTCGTGGAACGACGTTCCCGTACCTCTGTGGAGAACGTCGCCTTCGCCCGTCCTCTCATCGAAGAGCGCCTCGAGTCGGTACGGACGGTGATCGCAGTGGTGAAATGGTGGCAACGGCGGCAGGTTCACGTACTGGCCGCAGGCCTGCCCACGGTCGAACGTATCTACGCCGCCACCTGGAACCCGCCCGGCCGCGTCGACGGGCGCGACTATGACCGGAGCAACTGGACCTCGAGTTCTGATCAGCCCAGAATCCACGGCGAGTTCGAATACTTGACGAAACTCTTGAGCAGCGGCGAATTGCCGCCGCTGTCAAGAACAGCAGCCGGATGGACCCGGGTGAAGCCTGAGGGCGCGACCCGCGGCACGGGGCCCGCCGACTCAACGACGTGAGGCGGCGGAGTGGGCGGTGAGCTGGCACACCGGCTACCCGGCGCGGGACGCAGACCGTCACGATGTGCCGTGCTGTCGCTCTGCCAGCGGTTCGCGATCCCGCTGCCGGACGGTTTCGAGGCGAAGGCACGGAAACCCCATCCTGGGCCGTGAGAGCGGCGCCGCACGTTCGCGTTCCCCCCAAGCCGACAGCGAGCTCACCGGGGGCGTATCCCACGCACGCATCGGCGCGCCGCCGACCGGCGAGACGCCCGCGCCTCGCCTCGGCGCGTCGGGTGAACGGTCGGCTCAGCAGACGGCCGCTTTCACGGTGAGGGTGCCGGAGCGCGTATCGATGGTGGCGTGCGTGCCCAAGGGAATCGTGGGCGGGTGGTTTCTATGACCGGCCGGGATGCCACCTAGCACTGGAACGCCGAGCCGGCCGAGCCTGTCGCGGAGGACATCGACGACGCCCCATCCTCCGAGCGTCTCGTCCTCGAGGTCCTGCTCGAAGTTGACGAAGCATCCGAGCACGATTCCGGCGACACCGTCGAGGTCGCCGGTGCGCATCAGTTGAGTCAGGGCTCGGTCGACCTCGCCGATGCCGGTGCCGCGTTGGTGCTCGAGCCGGGACGACCTCGATCGATCACATCGTCGGCTGCCCGTAGCCCAGCAGTACCATGGCGGCCCGGTTGTCGGGTCGTGACCAGAACAGTTCGTGCAGATCGGCAGGAAGCTCGTCGCGGTAGGTACCCGTATGCCCACGGCGGAAGAACCGGTCGTCATGACGGCGCAGCTCGTCCAGAGACGGGACCGAGGCCTCGGACCGCACCGTCAGGTCGGGCGCCAGCCGGGTGACGATCGACGG
>NZ_QHHV01000441.1:0-2775 GCF_003947245.1 Actinoplanes sp. ATCC 53533
CGCGCATCGAGGACGCCTACCGCACCGTGGTGGGCTCCCAGTAGCCTCTTGACCATGACGGCGCCGATATACGACAGCAAGGGCCAGCTCCAGCAGATCGAGAGCGGCCTGCTCGAGGGTGAACAGATCATCGCGGTGTACGACGCCGTCGGCGCCGGCACCGGTTTCATCGGCCTCACCACCCGCCGGGTGATCATCCAGGACAAGTCCTTCGTCGGTAAGCGCTTCGCGATCACCAGCATCCCCTACTCCAAGGTGAGCAGCGTGAGCGTGGTCAGCAACAAGAGCTGGGCCGGCCAGTTCTTCTCGACCGGCACGATCGCGATCAGCGTGGGCACCCACACCTACGAGGTCGAGTTCCGCGGTTCGGAGAAGACCCAGCACGTGCACAACGTGATCCTGCATTACGCGTCCTGACCGACAAGTCCCGCCACCTGCCGCCGCGCCGCCCTCGCCGGGCGGCGCTTCTTTTTGTCGATTTCGACGAAAGTTCATAGGCCCTGGCAGAAAGTGTGGACAGCCGCACAAGAAGTTACTACCGTTTGCTCACTGTTACACGCCAGTAACATGCGGCGCGGTCGCCCCGGGCCACCCTGGCAATCCCCTACGTCAGGACATCGATAAATGCGAAAGTTTCTATACGGAATCGGGGTGGCGCTACTCGCGGCCGCCGGCCTCGTCGCCACCGCCGCGCCCACCTCGGCCCACGACATCGACCCCGCCGACTTCCAGCAGGTGACGCTCGCCAAGGGCGCCGACGAGGTGGGCGAGCCGATGGCCATCGCCGTCCTGCCCGACTCATCCGTGCTGCACACCGCCCGCAACGGCACGCTGCGCCGCACCGACAAGAGCGGCACCACCACCGTCATCGGCACGCTAGCGGTCTACAGCCACGACGAGGAAGGCCTGCAGGGCGTCGGCGTCGACCCGGGCTTCGCCACCAACCGGCAGATCTACCTCTACTACGCGCCGCCGCTGAGCACCCCGACCGGCGACGCCCCGGCCAGCAGCTCGGACTTCTCCGCCTGGGTGGGCGTCAACCGACTCTCCCGCTACACGCTCAACGCCGACTTCACCCTGAACGCGGCGAGCAAGGTCGACGTTCTCGACGTACCGGCGACCCGCGGTCTGTGCTGCCATGTCGGCGGCGACATCGACTTCGACGCGGCGGGCAACCTCTATCTGTCCACCGGCGACGACAGCAACCCGTTCGACTCGTCCGGATACTCGCCGCTGGACGAGCGCACCGACCGCAACCCCGGCTACGACGCGCAGCGCTCGGCCGGCAACACCAACGACCTGCGCGGCAAGGTACTGCGGATCAAGGTGAACGCGAACGGGACGTACGGCGTCCCGGCGGGCAACCTGTTCGCGCCGGGCACCGCGAACACCCGGCCCGAGATCTACGCCATGGGCTTCCGCAACCCGTTCCGGATGAGCGTGGACAAGGCCACCGGCGTCGTCTACCTCGGCGACTACGGCCCCGACGCGGGGTCCACCGACGCCAACCGCGGGCCCGGTGGCCAGGTCGAGTTCAACCGGATCACCAGCCCGGGCAACTACGGCTGGCCGTACTGCACGGGCACCAACACCAGCACCGAGACGTACAACGAGTGGAACTTCGCCACCAACTCCACGGGTGCCAAATTCGACTGCGCCGGCGGACCGACGAACAACTCGTTCCGCAACACCGGCCAGACCAAGCTGCCGCCGGCCCGGCCGGCCTGGATCCGGTACGGCGGCGACGCCGGCACCCCGCCCGAGTTCGGCGGCGGCTCCGAGTCCCCGATGGGTGGCCCGGTCTACCGCTTCGACCCGGACCTGGTCTCCCCCACCAAGTTCCCGGCCACGCTCGACGGGCACTTCTTCGCCGGGGAGCTCGGCCGCGGCTGGATCAAGCCGATCCACGTCGGAGCGGACGGCTCGGCCGGTGCGATCTCGGCCTTCCCCTGGTCCGGCAAGCAGGTGATGGACATGGCGTTCGGGCCGGAGGGCTCGCTCTACGTCCTGGACTACGGCACCGGCTACTTCAACGGTGACTTCAACTCCGCGCTGTACCGCTTCGACTACCTGGCCGGCTCGAACCGGGCGCCGACCGCGGTGGCGGGTGCGGACCGGACCAACGGCCAGGCGCCGCTGAGCGTGACCTTCTCCTCGGCGGGATCGTCCGATCCGGAGGGCACCGCGCTCACCCACTCGTGGAACTTCGGCGACGGCACCACCTCCACCGCGGCCAACCCGGCGAAGACCTACCCCGAGAACGGGACGTACCAGGTCACCCTGACCGTGAAGGACGCCGAGGGGCTGACCGGCACCGCGAACGTCACCATCACGGTCGGCAACACCGCACCGACGGTGAAGATCAACAATCCGCCGAACGGCGCCCTGTTCTCGTACGGCGACACCGTCCCGTTCTCCATCACGGTCACCGACCCGGAGGACAGCTCGATCAACTGCGCGGCCGTGAAGATGACCTACGTCCTCGGGCACGACAACCACGGTCACCAGATCACCTCGCAGAACGGCTGCACCGGCACGATCACCATCCCGGTCGACGGCGAGCACGACTCGGCGGCCAACATCTTCGCGGTCTTCGACGCGGAGTACACCGACGCCGGCGGCCTGACCACGCACACCCAGCACACGCTGCAACCGCGGCGCCGGCAGGCCGAGCACTTCAAGACGTCGTCCGGCGTCGACAAGATCACCAAGTCCGCGGCCGAGGGCGGCCAGACCATCGGGAACGTCAACAACGGCGACTGGATCGCGTTCGAG
>NZ_QHHV01000442.1:0-3736 GCF_003947245.1 Actinoplanes sp. ATCC 53533
CGCCGTCACCGGCGGCCGGCACATGGACGCCATTCATCAGTTGGTCGTCGACGAGATCAACGCCACCGGAGCGACCGGGCTGCACATTCACAAGAATAAGGGCGCCACCCTGCCCGGATTCTATCGAGCCACCAAGTCGTGGGATCTGGTGCTCGTCCAGGAGGACATTCCAGTCCTCGCGGTCGAGTACAAATCGATGCTCGGAAGCGAGGGAAAGAACCTCAACAACCGAGCGGACGAGATCTTCGGTGTGGCCGAGGACACTCGCCAGGCCGAGCTCAAGGGGCTTCTTCCACCGCAGATGCGCCGCGCTTACATCTTCGTCATGGCCGACAACCCGGATACCAGCAGAGCGGTCGGTGTCAGCCGCACGTTGGGTACGGCCGACCCGATCTTCGCCGGTGCCTCGTATGTGCAGAGGATGGCCATCATGCTGAGGCGCATGCGCGAGACCGGCCTCTTCCACATGACCTGGGCCGTCGCTGTCAAAGAGGTGCCCTTCTCATGGAGCGAGCCCGATCCCGAGGTGGGCTGGGATCGGTTCGCGGCTGACCTGCATTCCGCCTTCAAGACCGGCATGCCCGAACCCGACCCAGACCGACCCTAACCACCACTCAGACGTTGAAGCGGAACTCGACGACGTCGCCGTCCTTCATGGTGTAGTCCTTGCCTTCCATGCGGACCTTGCCTGCCGCCTTCGCCGCGGCCATCGAGCCCGCCGCCATCAGGTCGTCGAAGCTGACGATCTCGGCCTTGATGAAGCCGCGCTGGAAGTCCGAGTGGATCACGCCCGCCGCTTCCGGGGCCGTCGCGCCGACCGGGATCACCCAGGCGCGGGCTTCCTTCGGGCCGGCGGTCAGGTAGGTCTGCAGGCCGAGGGTGTCGAAGCCGACCCGGATGAGGTGGTTGAGGCCGGGCTCGGTCTGGCCGGTCGACTCCAGCAGCTCCATCGCCTCGTCCTCGGGCAGGTCGATGAGCTCCGACTCGATCTTCGCGTCCATGAACACCGCCTCGGCGGGTGCGACCAGGGCGCGCATCTCGTCCAGGAACGCCGCGTTGCCCAGCTCGGCCTCGTCGACGTTGAAGACGTACAGGAAGGGCTTGGTCGTCAGCAGGTGCAGCTCCGACAGCAGCTCCAGCTCGATGCCGGCGGCCTTGGCGCCCGCGTACAGGGTCGTGCCCTCGTCGAGCAGCTTGAAGGCGGCCTCCGCGGCCGCGACGACCGGCAGGCGGTCCTTCTTGAGTTTGGCTTCCTTCTGCAGGCGCGGCAGCGCCTTCTCGACCGTCTGCAGGTCGGCCAGGATCAGCTCGGTGTTGATCGTCTCGATGTCGTCGGCGGGCGCGATCTTGCCCTCGACGTGCAGCACGTTGGGGTCGGAGAAGGCCCGGACCACCTGGCAGATCGCCGAGGCGTCGCGGATGTTGGCCAGGAAGGCGTTGCCCCGGCCCTGGCCCTTGGAGGCGCCCCGGACCAGGCCGGCGATGTCGACGAACGAGACCGGCGCGGGCAGGATCTTCTCGGAGCTGAAGACCTCGGCGAGCTTGCCCAGCCGTTCGTCGGGCAGCCCGACCACGCCGACGTTGGGCTCGATCGTCGCGAACGGGTAGTTCGCGGCGAGCACGTCGTTCTTGGTCAGGGCATTGAAGAGGGTGCTCTTGCCGACGTTGGGCAGGCCGACGATCCCGATGGTAAGGCTCACAACAGGCCAGTCTACGGGGCGGGCCGATGCACGTACGCCTTGAGCCCGAGGGCGGCGAAGGCCGCAACCGGGTCGTCGTGCTCGGGCAGATCTGCCTGGAACCGCGTCCAGACGTCGAGGTCTGCCTGCCAGGCCCTCAGGTACGCGACGCAGAAGGCGGGATCGATGGCCTCGCAGCACCCGCGAGCGACCTTCAGGGCTTCGACGATCCGGTCGCCGCGCTCATCCTGACGTAGCCGCCGGAGCCGGCCCAGGATGTCGTCGATCATCGCCCGGCGGTCGGCGAGAAACGACTGCCAGAACCGCTCGTCGGCGGCGAGCCGGGGATTGTCGAGGTCCCACAGCGAGAACAGGCCCTCGGCCAGGCAGTCGCCGAACTCCTCGGAACGGGCCCGCTCCGGCGACCGGTACGGGTCGTACGGATCCTGGCGGACCCGGCCGTACACCGCGACCCGCTCGATCCGGCGCCGGCCGACCAGAAAGAGCCAGTCCTCGTTGTAGATGGTGGGGAAGAACAGGGTGCCGGGGTCGGCCCGGACGGCCATGGCGCCGCCGCCGACGAAGACGTCCTGCGGCAGGCCCACCTCTCGGCGGGCGTGACAGACGACCGAGTTGTCGGGATAACCGAAGTTGCGCATCGCCGACACCGGAAAGTCCTCCAGCAGCCCGCCGACCTTGCGGATCGTGTCGGGCTGCACCTGGGTGATGTCGTCGTCGAGGAAGGCGATGTGCGGCCAGCGCATCATCCGGGCGACGGCCAGGCCGAGATTGCGTTTGACGCTGACGTCGTTGACCCGGTTCAGCCGCTTCCGGCTCGCGAGCAGCGCGTCGCAGGCGAAGTCCGGCAGCCCGGTCACCTTTCCGACCTCGACCACGATCAACGGCGCGTCGAGGATCTCGGCCTCCCGGCGCACCTTCGCCGCGTTGGACCACTGACTGCACAGGGCGACCACCGGCCGGTCGAGCTCGTGAGCCAGCCGCAGCGAGGGCCGCATGGTGATCGGGTCCCGGCTGGTCGGCACCACCAGCGCCGAGACGTCACCGGACGGCGCCTCGTTCCGATGCATCAGCAGCTGATGGTGGAAGGTCTGGTGCCGGACGGGCCGCGGGCCGGGCGGTTGCAGGGCGGCGGTCATGCCACGCTCGACCATTCATGCAACACCGTGCCGTCCCGCGTCCAGTCCGGGGTGATGACCTCGCCGGCGACGATGTCCACCCGGGCGAGGATGCTGTAGGCCTCCCCGGGCCCGTAGCGTTGTTCGAGGTACGCCCTGTTCCGATCCCGGAAGCGCGGATCGGTGAGCGTCCGCACGGCGGCGTAAGTACCTCGGCCGAATATGCCGTTACAGATGGTTACCGACCTCTTCCGGTTGAACGGGTTCGGCGCGCGGCAGAACTGGGCGACATCAGCGATCAGGCGCCGGTGTGGCGCCTCCCCCTCCACTGTCGATCGGAAAGTAGTGATCTGTCCGTTGTGGTCGCGCACCTGGAAAGAACCGCCCTCCGGGTCGTCCGCTTCCCGGTGCTGGGCCACCGGCAGATCCAACGACTGCTGCACCCGGCGCGTCATGGGATTCCAGTCCACACCACCGAGAAGGACGAGGTGATTGGTGACGTCCTCACTGGTCAGCCCGTCGGACAGGGTGTGGTGCACGCTGACCCCGGGGTTCGCCGCATAGACGTGGCTGTGTAGCTCCAGCAGCGCGTCGAGGTCGGCGTAGGCGTCGAGCGCGACATAGTCCGGGCTCTCCGGCGTGGAGAGAGCCTGGCTCGGGCGCAGCTCGACGGGCAGGCCGGCGCAGACAACGGTGATCGGTGACCGGTCCGCGAAGTGCCACATGCCTTCCCACGGCGAACGGACCATCGAGTCGTCGGGGGCCTTCGGCACGGAGCGCAGCTCCAGCAACTCCTGGAAGAGGCGCTCGCAGCGGTCCAACTCGTCGCCCCGGAGATCTTCCAACGGGAGCAGCCGTGGGCGGCCGTCGACGAACGAACGTGGGGTGGCGAAGAACCGGGCGTAGGCGTGCAGCCATTCC
>NZ_QHHV01000443.1:0-2411 GCF_003947245.1 Actinoplanes sp. ATCC 53533
CTTCACCGCGTACGCGCCGACCGGCGAGTCCGCCAGCATGGCCTCGTCCTTGCCCGAGACGACCGCGTTGGTGGCGTCGCTCTGGGCCTGGTACTGGTCGATCGTGATCTTCGCCTTGCCGGCGTCGGTGCACTTCTTCGACCGCGCGGTGATGTCGTCGAGCTGCACCGTGCCGACCTGCACGGCGACCTTCTTGCCGCAGGCGTCGTCCGGGTTGATCGTCGCGCCGGCCTTGGCCGCCCACTGCGTGCCCGCGGAGAAGTAGGAGACCATGGTGGCCTCCTTCTCCCGCTCGGCGTTGACGGTGAACGACGAGACGCCGACGTTGTACTTACCCGAGGTCACGCCCGGGATGATCGCGTCGAACTTCGCCGACTGCCACTCCGTGGTCAGGCCCAGCTTCTGCGCGACCGCGTTGAACAGGTCGACGTCGAAACCGATGATCGTCTTACCGTCGGCGTCCAGGTACTCGTTCGGCGCGTACGAGGAGTCCGTACCGATGGTGAGCTTGCCGGCCGCCTTGATCTCCGCCGGAACCTTGTCTGCGAGCGAGGTGTCGGCGGAAGCCGACGGCACCGGAGCGCCCGACCCGGTGCCCGGGTCGTCCGACTCCTCGCCGCAGGCGGTCAGGGAGACGGTCATGGCGAACGCGGCGGTCAGACCCACGATCGCGCGCCGCAGGGGGGTGGTGCGGAACATCGTCGTCAACTCCTCAATGGTGTTCGAGTGGGGCTCAAGCAACGCCGAGGTAGGCGTCCTTGACCGAGGGGTCGGTCAGCAACTCGGCGCCGGTTCCGGTCTTGACGATCCGTCCGGTCTCCAGCACGTACGCCCGGTGTGCCCGGGACAGCGCCTGCTGGGCGTTCTGCTCCACCAGCAGCACGGTGGTGCCCTGTTGGTTGATCTCAACGATGATGTCGAAGATCTGCTGGATCAGCATCGGCGCCAGGCCCATCGACGGCTCGTCGAGCAGCAGCAGCTTCGGCCGGCTCATCAGCGCCCGGCCGACCGCGAGCATCTGCTGCTCGCCGCCGGACATGGTGCCGCCGACCTGCTTCTCACGCTCCTTGAGCCGCGGGAACAGGCTGAACGCGCGATCCAGATCCTCGTTGATCTCGGCGCGGTTGCGTCGCGTGTACGCACCCATCTCGAGGTTCTCACGCACCGTCATGCCCGGGAAGATGCCCCGGCCCTCCGGCGACTGCGAGACGCCGCGGACGACCCGCAGGTCGGCCCGCAGCTTGGTGATGTCCTCGCCCTGAAACCTGATCGCGCCCTCGGCCACCGGGCGCAGCCCGGAGATCGCCCGCATGGTCGTCGACTTGCCGGCGCCGTTCGCGCCGATCAGCGCGACGATCTCGCCCTCGCCGACGGACAGGCTGATGCCGTGCAGGGCCTGGATGCGCCCGTACAGCAGCGTGATGTCCTGCAACTCAAGCAGCATCGGTCGGCACCCCCAGGTAGGCCGCGATCACGGCCGGGTTGTCCCGCACCTCGGTGGGCGTCCCCTCGGCGATCTTCTTGCCGAACTCCAGCACCACGATCCGGTCGGTCACGCCCATCACCAGGCGCATGTCGTGCTCGATGAGCAGGATCGTCACCCCGGTGTCGCGGATCCTGCGGATCAGCGCGAGCAGATCCGCCTTCTCCGCCGGGTTGAAGCCGGCCGCCGGCTCGTCCAGGCACAGCAGCGTCGGGTTCGTCGCCAGTGCCCGGGCGATCTCCAGCCGCCGCTGCTCGCCGTACGACAGGTTGCGCGCGACATCGCCGGCGCGGTGCTCGATGCCGACGAAACGCAGCAACTGGTACGACCGGTCCTGGCCCGTACGCTCCTCGTTGCGGTGCCGGGGCAGCCGGAACAACGCGGCGATCACGCTGGTCTTGTGGTGGGCGTCCGCGCCCACCATCACGTTCTCCAGCGCGGTCATCTCCGGGAACAGCCGCACGTTCTGGAACGTGCGGGCGATCCCGCCGCGGGTGATCTCGTGCTTCTTCTTGCCGACGATCGACTCACCGCGGAACCGGATGCCGCCGCTGGTCGGCCGGTAGACACCGGTCATCGCGTTGAAGCAGGTGGTCTTGCCGGCACCGTTCGGGCCGATCAGACCGAAGATCTCACCCTTGCGCAGGCTGAAACTGACCTCGTTGAGCGCGACGACACCACCGAAGCGCAGCGTCACGTTGTCGACCTCGAGCAGGACGTCACCGGCGGGTGCGGTCGGCGTCTCCTCGACGACCTTGCCCGTCGGGATGGGCCGGTCGACAGGACGCGCATTGGCCTCGTCGGCCTGCTGCGGCGTCTCGATGTGCGGCTCACTCAATGGGAGCCACCTCCTTCGCTCGGTCCTTGAGCTCCATCGCGCGGCGCCGGCTCGGGATCAGGCCCTGCGGCCGGAAGATCATGATCGCGA
>NZ_QHHV01000444.1:0-4714 GCF_003947245.1 Actinoplanes sp. ATCC 53533
ACGATCCGTGACCGCGCCCAGCCCAGCCCGGCGGCCCGCTCGACCAACGCGTACTGCAACCGGGTCGACTCACGATGTTCCAGTACCTGCTGGCGGCTCGACTGACGCACATACACCACCGCCATCCGATCCCGATGCCGCGAGGTGATCTTCGACTCCGACGCTCCCCACGGCTGCCACGCCCGCGCATTCACGACGGCCGTCCTGGCTCGTCACTGCCCGGGTCGCCCACGTCCCCAACAGCCGTATCACTATCGCCCGCCGGTCGCTGTCCAACGACTCCCACACCAGGCATCGGGGGGCTCGCCGTCACTTCGTGACATCTGCTCTGATCACCGACCTGACCCACCCGGCGCCGCAGCCGGTCAACCAAATCGACCAGCCGCAACAACGCGACTACCGTAAGTATTGGCTCAGTATGCGACGAACCGTCATCTTCAGGTGTCCCACGAGTGGGTGACTGAAACCAGCATCGATCAGCTGAAAACCCATCTACGCGGGCCCGGCAAAGTCCTACGTTCGCGGCTACCCGACCTGGTCCACCAAGAAATCTGGGCTTGGCTGCTCGTGCACTACGCGATGACCGTGCTGATCGCCCGCGCTGCCGAAGCCGCCGACATCGACCCCGACCGGATCAGCTTCACCCGCTTCCTGCGCATCGTCCGCCGAACCGCCACCGGAACGGCGGACATTCCCCCCTCGGGACTGGACTGACCAGCTACCGGCCATCCACACCCAGATCACCGCCGAACTGCATCGACTCCTTCGCAGCAGCGGCTCACCGGACATGGCCTCGTCAACTCCATCCCCGCTTCGTGTGACATCACGCCAGCAGGTCGCTTGGATAGCGTTCGGATAATTGCACTTAGGAGGTACGCATGACCGCCACGGGTGTGGTCCACGCTGACCGGCACGGACTTGACGAGAACGCTGAGAGGTAGGGCACGGGTCACCAACCCGTCCGGGGCGGGACTCGCGCTTTCACCTCGCGGACGTGGCCGCGTACGGCAATTGTAAGAGGTCGGCGCACTTCCGCGAGCTCGGCGACGGCTTATTGGCATCAAGATCCACAAGATCGGCTACAAGAAGCACATCCTGTTCACGGACCGGAACTTCGGTCTCTACGTCTTCGACATCTGATCACGCACCGACCACCGCACCCGCCAGGAGCCCGCATGAGCACCACCGTTCAGCCACCCGACGAGCAGGTGACCACGGAGCTGCACGCCATCGAGCGACGCCGGCAACGAGCGCTCGTCGACGTGGATCTGGAGACACTCGATGACCTCTTCGACGACACGCTCGTACACACCCACGCGCACGGCATCACCCACACCAAGACGCAGTTGCTGGAGCACACCGTCAACCGCCGGCCCTACCTCCGCATCACCCGCGGCGAGATCACCATCCGACTCATCGGCGACGTCGCGGTCATGACCGGCCCGCTCACCAACCTGATACGAACACCCGACGGCGGTCAACGCACCCTCGCCGGCGTGGCCACCCAGGTCCTGCGCCGCGACAACCACCGCGGCTGGCGGTTCGTCACCTTCCAGATGACACCCTACAGCGAGCAGACCTGACCCGAGCTGCCCTCAGGGCCAACACCGCCGCCTGACCTTCATCTGTCCACAGGCCAAGCACTACCGCCGAAACCAGCACCAAGGGCTGCGCCAGGCCGAGAGAGCCCTCACCGAGGTTCTCGGCGCCCCCTACGCCGGGCTGCTCGGCACCAGCCAGCAAGGGCCCATCCCACCCGCGATCTTCTACAACACCGACCTGGTGACGAACCTGCACTGGCCCGGTGACGACCCACACGACCCCGACGTCTTCGCCGACCAACCCAATATCGGACGGTTCCGGGCCAACGCCACCGGCGCTGAATTCGGCGCTTGGGTTGCCCACTTCAACGCCCGCAGCGGCGTCGCACGCCTGGACGAGGCGAAGCTGCTCGACCGCTACGGCAGAGACCCGCTCCCGTTCATCGGCGGCGGCGACCTGAATTCCACCGCTAGCGGCCCGCATTTCCCGCAACGCGACTGGCGGGCCGCGAACCACTCGATCGGGTCAGCCACCGACGCGCCGCTGCGATACGGCCTGCGCCCACTGACGCGGCAGACCTTCACCGACCCTTGCGCTTCGCAAACGCCTTTCCGGGGTACGGCAGGACTGATGAAGGCCACAGTTACTTCATCGCCTCCTTCACCCATCGGCCCAAGGAACGCGTGAGGACATCGCGCTCCATCGCCAGCTGGCGCACCTTCGCCCGCCGGCACGCCTTCTGGAACAGGCCATCGGTGTACTCCCGCCCTGATCGGAATGAAAGATCACCCGGCCACGTCACCCCGCGGTCTGCGATCGCGACCTGCAACGCAGCACTGGCCAGAGCCGCGTCGTGGTGGCCGCCGAGGGCGAACCCCGACTGCCCGCCGCGAATAGGCCCAGCACGGCCGCGGAGGTAGAACCTGCCCTCGTCACACAGGATCTCGGTCAGGTCGCCGGCCCAGGCCACAATCGCCCGCGGTCCGAAACCGGACCGGCATCGGACAGGCGCCGGAACGTCACCCTGCGACGTCATTCTGGTCTGATCACGGCGAGCCGTCCTTGACGAGTCCTCTGACGAGTTCCAGCAGCCGTGCGTTGGCGGCTTCCTTTGCCGGCGTCCCACCGGCAGGGCAGAGCAGCAGCTGCGGCTGGCCACGCCGGAAGTCCTCGTCCAGCACCGCCAGGGTCGACTCGGCGCTGGTCCTGACATCGCGGTCGTCCCAGGAGCGCACCACCGCGAACGCCGCGGGCAGCGTTGCCCCGGGGTCCGGGATGAGAACGTGCCGCGGGTCTGTCGGCAACTGCTGCCGGGAGAGGTCGACGCCTGCTCGGAACCCGCCGCCGAGCATCACCGCGTCCCGCAGATCGTTGCCCACGACTTCGTTGGGTGTCAGAGGTGAGCTGTACGCGCGCCTGCCGGCACCGGCGAGGGTCAGTTCGGCCAGGTCGCCGCTGAACACGCAATCGACGAAGTCGCTATCGGGCGAGATCCACTTACGCATGACCACGTTGCGGAACGTGCAGCGTTCGAACCGCAGCAGGCCAAGCGTGGTGCGGTTGAACCGAGACCCGTCGAACGAGCAGTCCCGGAACACCGTCGGCGTCGGGCCCACACCGAGCTCCGCGATGGTGGCCCGGACGTTACTGAACTGGCAGCGCTCGAAGGTGCTCATCCCAACAGTCCAGTAGGCGAACCGCCGTCCGCTGAAGTCCTCGTCGCGGTGGGTCTCGTCGAGCATCGTCGCGCGTTCCCCGGCCATGCAGGTTTACCCCTTATCCCATCGCGGCTTCGTTCGACATGCGGCCCAGCTGGCTCAGCATGGAATGGTACTGGGCGTTCGACATGCCGTAGCGGACGTAGGTGGTACGCGTGTAGTCGGGGTTCTTGGCGGCCCGGCTCATGTGCTTGGGGATCTCGCCGACTGTCGTCACCTCGATCTTGGCGCCGTTCCGCGTGTCGGTGAAGTCCGGACCAAAGCTCGTGTTGTATTCGAACTTGCCGGGGAACCGTTTGTTCAGCTCCCTTTTGGTGGCGCGATGTACGGCGTGGCCATACCACATTCGCAACTTCCAGTTTTCGCCCGCGGCGATCCCATCCCTCAGCGCCTCACGCTCACCAGAGGATAGTTCCACCTCCAACAACTCCATCGGATCGATATCAGCCACCGATTTGAGGGCCTCCGCGACATCTCGGGTCGATCCCCACTTGTTCGGGGCCTTCACGACGGTCGGGGTTGACCACGAAGAGCAGGCCGCGGCTCATTTCCGCGAGGATGTTCATGCACCGGCTCGGGAACTTCTTGCAGGCGATGTTCTCGATGTCCTGCAGGGCCATCTCACGCAGTTGCAGAGGCAGGTCGTTGATCGGGGCGTTGTATTTCTTCTCGACGTCCTTGACCGCCTTCTCCAAGCCCTTCTCCCAGGCCTGCTTCCTCTTAGGCTTGGTCGAGCCCTTGCTCTTGCCGCCGGAGTTCTGGATTTTGGCGATCTCCTGCGGGTTATAAGGCCGTCGACTACCACGTCCGGGAGTGTCCCGGTCGGGTCGCTGAGCAGGATCGGGTTGTGGAAGCCGTAGGCGTAGGGGTTGAGGTGCTCCGGTTTGCTCAGGTCGAGTAGCGCGTCGGTGCTGATGAAGCCGCCGAGGATCGGGTCGTAGAGGCGAGCGCCGAGTTGGGTCAGGCCGGTGGGCGCTGTTGCGTTGCGAGAACCGTAGTCGCGCTGAAGGTCGCCCCGGTCGGGGTCAGATTGCGCGGGCGAGTTCGTTGAACGCCGCGGCGATCCGCAACGCCGGGCGAATATCGACTGCGAGTTCGTAGTGGCTGCGCCGCAGGTTCTGGACGAAGGCGTGCCCGGCGATCACCACTTGGGCGGTCCGATCGGTCCGGAGCCCGCGCATCGGTCTCAGCCGCCGCTTGAGCTGACCGTGATCTGCCTCGATCGGGTTGTTGGCGTACTGCTCGACGTGGTGCCATGCCGCCGGCAGCAGATCGTCGAGCACGGCCGGGTAGACCGGTGCGGCATCGGTGATCACCTCACGGGGATGCACCTTCAGGCTGCGCAATACCCGGGTAAAGAACCGGCAGGCCGCACCGGCGTCTCGGCGACCGGTGAGCATCACGTCGATGACCTGACCGTGCTGGTCAATGGCCCGGTAGACGTAGCGCCAGAC
>NZ_QHHV01000445.1:0-2250 GCF_003947245.1 Actinoplanes sp. ATCC 53533
AGGGTGAGCAACTGCGTGACGGACTGGTCCATCGACGACTGGTACCAGCGTTGGCGGCTGCGGTACAGCGCTTGGCACTGCGATCGGTACAGCAACAGCCGGCTTCTCACCGGGCTGTGCGTCGACACCGGTTCCCAGCCGATGTTCGGCGCGTTCGGCACCTGGCGCAACGTCGGGATCTCCTTCGGCGCGGATGCGGCCACGCTGCCGAACACGGTGAACAACTTCCTGGAGGTCAGCAGCCGCAACGGCCAGAACGGTGACGACGCCGCCGACGGGGTGGAGTTTGGCCTGCACGCCTCCTACAACGCCGACGAGGGGGTGCAGGAGTACTTCCCGTACTGGGTGGAGTGGGGCCAGGGCACCGAGGAGTACCACGGCCTGTCCGGTGTCGGCGGCGGCGACGCGAACGGGCGCGTGCACAGCTACATCGTCCTGGCCAACGACAGCGGCGAGTGGGACATCCTCTACGACTTCAACACCGTCGGCACAACCCAACTGCAGGAAGGGGCGCAACTCAGCCACACGTACGCGAACATGTCCGCCGTCTACCCGAACACCTTCACGCTCGCCGAGCCATTCGAGAACCGGGTCCGGGTGATCGATGGCAACCAGCAGTGGCGACGGCCGTATCTGGGCGAGACCAGCCGGTCCGAGCCGAAAAGCTGCGGCGCCCTGCCCACCGATGTCGACCCGTTGTGGGACGAATTCAACCTGGCACCGTGGTGCATGACCACGAGCCAGGGCACCGTGTCGGTCCCCGATCTGCCGCTTCAGGTCGACTACCTGCGGATCGGCAAACCGAACGCCGGTGCCGCGAAGATCGCGTCCCGAGCCGACCCCCGCCGTGTCGACCCGGCCGCTCCCTCGGTCAACGGTGTCGACCAGAAGTCGCTGCAGCAGTGCCTGGACGCGGATCCGTACCAGTGCCTCGGCAGTGTCCGAGGGCTCCGTGAATGCGTGAGCAAGCGAGCGATCTGCAACGCCGGCCTGGAGCCGGCCGACCCGGCGAAGGACATCACGGCCAAGCAGGCGGCGTCGGCCGCCCGTCAGCTGATAGCACCGCGGACAAAGCCCCGTGCCGCCGCTGCCGAGCCCGCCATGTCGGTGAGGACAAGCCCGGTAGCGCGGTTGCCGCAGCCGCTGCGCGGACAGATCGATGCTCCCGGCTCCGCGGAGCGCGAGGTGCACGTGGTCACCGGCGACGGAACCGTCGACGGCCTCAGCACCGACCAGCCGGACCGGTATGCCGGTTTCACCATGGTCTATGACTCGCAGACCGGTGTCCTGCTTTACGCCTGCCTTGGCAAGCGCTGCCCGTAATCGCCGCACCCACGTGAGGAGGAGACGAATGTTGTTGAGAAAATGGGCAGCGACGCTGCTGACAGCCACCGTCCTGGCCGCGCTCGCGGGCATTCAACCAGCCACCGCCGCGCCGGTCCGTGCACTGGCCGCCGATCTGCGCACGGACTGTGCGAACCACGACACCGAAGCGGCACGGGAACGGGGATGGGCGCGCAGCCGGTTCGAACAGTGCCACCATCTCGACCTGGATCTGGAGCTCAAGAAGGTCGGGACCAACGCACACGTCGGCTGGATCTACCTTGACCTGTGGGTGCTCGCCACCGCCACCGACGGCGAACGGAAGGTGACCTACGACGTCAGTGTCGAAGAGGTCGGCATCTCCACGCAGCTCAACGCCGCGCTCGGGTACATCACCGTGAACTTCACCGGCTGCAGCACCGCCAACGTCAGCTGCACCGGCACGCCCCTCTTCCGGTCGGAAGACATCGAGAGCTGGTTCAACCAGCCGAAACTCGCGACCATCGTGGCGACGAGCCCGAACGACGTGGGCTCCGGGACGTACAAGACGGTGGACCTGCTCGCGACGATGTCCCTGAACGCGGAGTACCGGGACGGGCAGACGATCCCGTACAACAATGCAGCCGCGGTGCTCAACGCGAGCCGGTTCGACTCGGCGGGCAGCCTGCTCGGCAACGGGAAACACCACGGTGCGGTATTCACCGACTTCGTGCCGGTGCTGGACCTGAACGGTCGCGCGGGAAGTGACCACGAAGCGGAGGCCAAGCACGTACGCGACGCTCTGCAGAGGCCGGAACTCACGTTCCCCAGCTTCGTCGGCAAGGGTGTGCCCGGCGGGGTCGGCAGCGGCCGGCCGTTGCACCGGCTGATGAACGCTGCCGCCGCCAACCAGAACCACACCGGTTCGGTCAGCATCTGCAGGGACGT
>NZ_QHHV01000446.1:0-2565 GCF_003947245.1 Actinoplanes sp. ATCC 53533
GTACGGCCACATCGAGGAGCCGCGGCACCGGGTCGACCACGTCATGCGCCTGCGTGAGCTGCAGGACGAGACCGGTGGCTTCGCGGTCTTCATCCCGCTGCGCTACCAGCACGACTTCGTCGACTCGGCGGACGGCAAGATCCGTAACCGGATCCAGGCGCAGACCACGATGGCGGCCCCGGCCGAGTCGCTGCGCACCTTCGCGGTGTCCCGGCTGATGTTCGACAACGTGCCGCACCTGAAAAACTTCTGGGTCATGCACGGCCTGTCGGTGGCGCAGCTCTCGCTGAACTTCGGCGCCGACGACCTGGACGGCTCGGTGGTCGAATACAAGATCACCCACGATGCCGACTCGTACGGCACGCCGACCACGATGCACCGTGACGACCTGCTCAACATCATCTGGGACGCCGGCTTCCAGCCGGTCGAACGCAACACCCGCTACGAGATCGTCCGGGAGTACGACAAGCCGACCTCGCTGGCCGAGCGCCGCAGCGAGCCTCAGCAGGTCTGGGCGTAACGGCGGGACGCTCCCGGCGTACCCTCGTTGTTGTCATGACCGAAACCAAGAGTGAGCGCCGCCCGCGTCGCGACGCCGACGGACGCCTGTCCACCGTCGGCGACTTGCTGGGCGTCGCGTTCGCCGGTCTGGTCACCGGGATCGTCGTGCTGCTCATCTTCGAGGGCATCATGGCGCTGGCCCAGGCGTTCGACTTCGGATCCTCCAGCGGCTGGCTCGCGCTGATCCTGCCGGTGTGGCTGTTCACCGAGGAGTTCCGCGCGGCCGGCTACGGCGCATACCGGATCGTGGTGGCGGCGCTCGCCGCGGGCTTCGGCGTCGCGGTCGGCATGACCCTCGCCGGCCTGGCCGCCGCGACCTTCCCGCCGCTGGTCAGCGGGGCTGCCGGCGCCTTCGGTCTGACGGTCGTCTACTGCCTGGTCTGGTTCTACGGCCTGCGGTGGCTCAGCCACCGAGTGGGCTGACAGGAGTCGTCATGAGCCCCGCCGTCAAATACACGCTCGGCCGCCTGGGCCTGTTCGTCGTCGTCTTCGTGCTGCTCATGCCGGTGCCGCTGGCGTTCCTGGTCAAGGCGATGATCGCGCTGCTCGCGTCGGCGGCGTTCTCCTACTTCCTGCTGGCCAAGTGGCGCAACGAGATGGCCGAGCAGCTCGGCACGGTGGCGGAGCGCCGCCAGGCCGAGAAGGCGCGGCTCCGCGCGGCACTGGCCGGCGACGAGGCGGCCGCTGCCGCCGGCGACCGCGCGGCCCCCGCCGCCGACAAGGGCGACAGCAAGACCTCCTGATCTCCTGGTCTCCCGCCCCTCGGGCGAAGGCGTGCCGGGCGGGCTCCGGCCGGTGTGGCGGTCGGGCCGACTGGCCCGCTGACCTGCGCTTCGGCCGTCATCACGTCGAGGTAGGGGGCACATTGGCATGGCCGCCCCGTCTTGGTGCCATTGCCAAGCATCGATGTCAGGTGGTGCAGTGACGGGGCCCGAACCCCCTCTGACACCCCCCGGAGGTCGTTCATGAGACGACGCGTCACCGGTCTGGTCGCCGCCGCCACAGCCGGCCTGGCCCTGATCGCCGCTTCCCCCACCACCGCCCCGGCCGCCACCGCGGTGCCGCGGGCCGTGGACACCGCGGCCCAGTACGAGATCCACGACGTGCGCACGCTGGCCCAGCGCAACGTCATCGTGAGCACCGGCGCCGCGATCGACGGGCTGGAGCACGGCGTCGCGGAGATCACCGCGACCGGCCGCGAGGTCAAGGCCCTGCGCGCGCTCGGCTTCACCGTCAGCCCCGCCGCCGTCCCGGTGCCCAGCGGCGACGTGTCCACGTTCGACTTTCCCTCCCGCGACGCGGCGTACCACAACTATGCCGAGATGGTCACCGAGGTGAACGCCATCGTGGCGCAGTACCCGGCGATCGCCAGCAAGCGGGTGCTCGGCAAGTCCTACGAGGGCCGCGACATCGTGGCCGTCAAGATCTCCGACAACGTCGGCACCGACGAGGCCGAGCCCGAGGTGCTCTACGACGCCAACCACCACGCCCGTGAGCACCTCACCGTGGAGATGGCGGTCTACCTGCTGCACCTGTACGCGGACAACTACGCGAGCGACACCCGGGTCCGCAACGTGGTGAACAGCCGGGAGATCTGGATCATCCCGTCGGTCAACCCGGACGGCGCCGAGTACGACGTCGCGACCGGCAGCTACCGCTCGTGGCGCAAGAACCGCCAGCCCAACTCCGGCTCGTCGTACGTCGGCACCGACCTGAACCGCAACTACGGCTACCGCTGGGGCTGCTGCGGCGGCTCGTCCGGCAGCACGTCCTCGGACACCTACCGGGGCCCGTCGGCGTTCTCGGCGCCCGAGACCAGGGTGATCCGCGACTTCGTCAACAGCCGGGTCGTCGGCGGCGTGCAGCAGATCAAGGCCGCGATCGACTTCCACACGTACTCGGAACTGGTGCTCTGGCCGTTCGGTCACACCACCGCGAACACCACCACCGGCATGAACGCGGACCAGAACAGCACGTTCGCGACGCTGGGCCGGCAGATGGCGG
>NZ_QHHV01000447.1:0-3036 GCF_003947245.1 Actinoplanes sp. ATCC 53533
GAAACGCACGCCGGCCGCTAGTTGTTCGCCACGCAACCGTAGACCGAGGTCGTCGCCACTCGTGTGCTTGGTCAGGAAGCCCTCGATGAGTTCGAGCAATGTCGCCTTGGCCTCGACTTTGCCGATGGGGATCCGCTCCGGCTCGGGTTTGAATCCGGCGAAGAGGTCGCCCTGCTCGGGCTTGACCCGGCCCAGCGTAGCCTCGTGCTGGTTCAGTGCGTCGTCCACCGCTGTGTCGACCTTGAGTAGGCTGCCAAGGTGGTCGGCGCCGCGCAGTGCATGAATTAGCGTATCGGTCAGGGCGCCCGGGATGCCGGTTTCGCGCTCGACCTCACGGCGAAGCTCGACGAGCGCCGGGTCGTCGTCGGCAAGGCTTGCCAGGCGCAGGTTCGACGCGACCAGGTTCAGCCGCTCGGGTCGGGCGTCGGGTGCGATCTGTCGGGCCTTGAGCCACAGCGCTGCGGCGGCGATCTGTACCGCTCGTGGGTCAAGATCGATTCCGTGAAGGTTGTGAGAGAGGATGCGCTCGACGATGGACCGGTCGGACCAGTGTTCGGTGCCGGCTTCGCCGCGGTGGCGGGCTTCCTCGCGGTAGAGTGCCATCAGCAGATCGAGCGCCACTACCAGGAAATGCCCCGAGCCCACCGCCGGATCGATCAGCTTCAGGTCACGAACTGTGTTGGGCACCTGCTCGACCGCATTTTCGGGGATCGGCTGCGATAGGTAGTAGGCCCAGCGACGCTCCGCTTCGGTGTGCAGCGGCATCAGCTCGGTCAGCGCGACCGCGCCCGATGCGCGCTTGGCCCGCCACTCCGCCCGCTGTTCCTCCAGGCGATCCAGGGTGCCGTCCGCCTGGACCTCGGGTGTCCAGCCGTGCCTTTGGCACATTGCTAGCCACATCGGACCCAAACTATTCTGGAGCAGCCAGTCGACCATGTACCGCTCGGTGAACATCTGGGTCTTGCTGGCGATCTCGTGCGGTTCGACCTTGCCGCCGCCGTTGAGCTTGTCGTCGAGCGCCTCTCGCTCGGGATCGTTCCAGTATTGGTAGACCCAGCCGAGCGTCATGTCGTCGGTCCAGCAGCTCTCCAGCACCTCCGCGTCGAGAGTGTCGACGACGTGCCGGAGTGTGGATGCCGGAACTGGGACGAGGTCGGCCACGCCCGCCGGTCCGTAGAGGCCGGGCAGTTCAGTGGCGAGGTCCTCGAACGTCAAACGCAGCAGAAAGGCGTAACCTTCGGTCTCGTCGGCTCGGACGAGCCCCGGCGCGAGCTGGCGAAAGTCCTTGTAGGCGCGGCTTTCCCAGCCGCCGGTTACCACGGCGGGGGTGCGGAGCGGATCGCCCAAGGGCCGAGGGGCCTCCATGAGCCTCAGTAGCACCAGCCGGTTCAGCAGTGTGTATGCAGCCTGTTTCTCAGCTTCGCGGCGGAAGTCCTCCGCGGACCGTTCGGACTCGTGTGCAATCTTGGCCGCTTGCTGGGCGCGTAGCTGCTCGGCCACCCATGCCTCCAGCCGAGCCCGCCGAGTGCGCCCGGCGGCGTCGAGCCCTGCGTCTTGGGCGCGCACCAAGAGCCTGTAGGCGGTCTCGGTGGCGTCATGCAGGTCAGCGAGGAGGCGAAGGCGCAGGGACCGGATGGTTGCCGAAAGCGTGCGCTTGGCGTGGGAGGTCATGGGCATGGTCGTTCCTCCAGTTACAGCAGCCGTACGCGTGTGCCGGCGCGGACCTGTTCGAGCAGGCGCGCCCTGATCTCGTCAACAAGAGCCTGCACGTCGGCCTCTGTCGCCACCTCTCGATTACGCAGATGCAGGTCAACCCGGGCGATGAGCGGCTTCTTGCCTTCGCTCAGGATCTCGTCGAGGAGATCGTTCGCGCGGTCCTCGCCATGACCCAGTGTGACTGTGAACGGATCCTTCAGATAGGCGAGCGGCGGTGCGACTGCCTCGGCGGCGGTGTCGGTCGTCGCTTGGGTGAGGGGTCGGAGCACGTGGTGCGCTTGCTCAGCCGTGAGAGTGCTGAAGCCGTCGCGTGCCTTGACTCGGCCGCGAGCCGCCTCTACCTGCTGCTCTTGCCGTTGGAGTAGCTGTTGCCGCTCGGCGATGTAGCGGGTGCGGATCTCAGCGAGATCCTTGTCAATCGCGCCGATGTCGCGCCAGGGCCGCTCTTGCTCGAGCTGAGCCGTGACCCGTGCCACGGCCGTCTCGATCGCGCCGTCCTCGACGGCGAGGTCCTTGAGCTGCGTTGCCTGGTATTCGAGCATGTTATATGCGGCGGTGACGGCTCGAATGGCATCGTCTGTGAGTTCTGCGCTGTAGACCTGCAGGCGCTGGGTACCGTCCTGCAGCGTCTCGAGGTGCTTCTTGACCAACGTGACGGTGGGCTTGGTCTGCCGGCTGGTGCGTATGCACTGCTCGAGGGCGTCGCCCAGCTTACCGAACTCAGGTGGCCCCTCAGGCGAGCCGGGAAGTTTGTTGAGTTGGCCCTGCACGCTGCGGAGTTGCTGCGCGAGCTGGGGGAAGTAATAGAGGACCGCGTCGGCAATGGCGTGGTCCTCACGGTCCATTCGGTGTTGAAGGCGCTCCTCGAAGAACCTGCAGATACGGGCTCGTGTTTGGGGGCCGATGTCGTCCTGGCCGGCGGGGAAGATCGTTGTACGGCGAAATGCGCGATCCTTGTCGAAGAGGTCGCGCACGCCCGCGTCCCGAATGGCGGTGATTTCATTTCCGCCGTCGGGTTGGAGCCGCACCTTGCTGGCGCGGAGCAGACCCGCGACACATGCCTTCACGACGTTTGCAGTGTAGCCGTATGGCGGGCCGCCGAAATGGGCGAGAATCGTCGTCCCACCGAGCCCGCCCTCGGACTCGATGTGCTCCTGGACGCGGCGCGCCACGACGCCGCTGCACGTCGGAACGTAGCGTCCGGAGTCGAGGTCAAAGATGCCGAGATCGCCGGTGAGGAACTTGGGTGAAAGGCCCGAGAGCTCGGCGTCAACGAGTTGAAGCAATTCAGATGGCTGAATCTGAGTCGCGATGAAGTGT
>NZ_QHHV01000448.1:0-1147 GCF_003947245.1 Actinoplanes sp. ATCC 53533
CTGGGCTGGGCTGGGCTGGGCTGGGCTGGGCTGGGCTGGGCTGGTCGGGCGTGGGCTGGGCCGGGCATGGGCCGGGCCGGCGTGGGTAGGGCTGGGCGTGGGCGCCTGGCGGGGTGCGGGCCGACAAATCGCCCTGCCGGCCAACCGGGTGGCTAGCCTCCTAGGATGCAATGGCAGGTGTGATCTATGCTGGAGACGCCAGGCGATCGTGCCGGATACGTCCGGCGGTGAGGGCTTGTGTCTGATTGGTGAGGATAATAGAGCGAGAGCCTCGCCACGGATAGCCGGGGTGATGTGCTAATCCGGTCGCCGATGCGACACAATAGCGAGCGTAGGAGGGGAGTATTCCTCTGCGCCAGTCTCGTCAACACGGTTTTCACCCCACGGGGTGAGCCCGGGGCCGGCGGTCGCGTCGCCCAGCCGGGCGCCGGCGGAAGAGACCTCCGACAGTCGCACGTCGCTGTGACCTCTCCGTCCGGAGCGGAAGCAGCGATGAACCGTGTCTGCCGGAGGTTCTCGTTGAACGTTTCCGCCTGGGTTTGGGTCGTCACCCTCGTTGCCCTGGTCGTTGTCCTAGCCGTTGATCTGCTGATCGTCGGCCGCCGCCCGCATGAGCCCAGCATGCGCGAGGCCGGGGGCTGGGTCGGCTTCTACGTCGGGCTCGCGCTCGCCTTCGGGGTCCTCGTCTGGATCGTCTGGGGTGGGCAGTCCGCCGGTGAGTTCTATACGGGCTGGCTGACCGAGTACAGCCTCTCCGTCGACAACCTCTTCGTCTTCGTGATCATCATGGCGCGCTTCGCCGTGCCGCGGCAGTTCCAGCAGAAGGTGCTGCTCATCGGCATCGTGCTGGCACTTCTCATGCGTGGTGCCTTCATCGCCGCCGGCGCCGCGCTGATCTCGCAGTTCTCCTGGGTCTTCTACATCTTCGGTGCGTTCCTGGTCTACACCGCCATCTCCCTGCTCAAGCAGGGCGAGAACGACGAGGACGACTTCAAGGAGAACATCCTCATCCGGTGGAGCAAGCGCGCGCTGCCGATCTCGTCGTCGTTCGACAGCGGCAAGATGACCGTCATGACCGAGGCCGGCAAGCGGCTGTTCACGCCGATGCTCATCGTCATGATCGCGATCGGCACCACCGACCTGATCT
>NZ_QHHV01000449.1:0-587 GCF_003947245.1 Actinoplanes sp. ATCC 53533
GCGGCGGGCCGTGCACCGGGCCCGGGCGGCGACCGACCGGCTGTCCGCGCTGGTCGCACCGGGTGGCGGCGCCGACGCGGGCCTGGCCGTGATGCTCGCGGTGGCCGCGATCAACACGACGGTCGCCGCCCTGCCACGCGCCGCGGCCTGGGCCGCGGACGACGACCTCTGGGGGTACGCCGACAGCCCCGCCCTCGCCACCGAGCTGCTGCGCGTCACCGCCCCGACCCCGCTGCTGCCCCGCGTCGCCGCCGCGCCCGGCCGCCTGCCGACGTCCTCCGGCGGTTGTCCGGTCCGCGCCGGTGACCGGATGCTGCTCATCGCCCGGCACGCCGCCGGCGCCCACCACCTCGACCCGGATCCGGAGACGCCCGTGCCGGCCCACCTCGCCCAGCTCGTCTTCGGCGCCGGCCCGCACGCCTGCCCCGGCGCGCGGCTGGCCCGCACCCAGCTCACCGACCTGCTGCGGGCGCTGGCGCCGCTGCGCCCGGTGGTGGTGCGGGCCCGCGCCGACCGCCGCGCGGCCCTGCCGGGCTGGCGTTCGCTGACGGTACGGGCGTCGTGCGGCTAGCCGTCACCGGCGCCTC